>NZ_QBUE01000014.1:0-121066 GCF_003058045.1 Novosphingobium sp. GV079
ATATCAGTCCATGCCATTGGTCACACCATCTTCTCGCAAGGACGGCGTGAATCACAACATACTGGTATCGCTCAACAACTTTCGGATCGGGCTCTCAGACGGGCTAAAGGCACCATAATAACCTCAAGTCTCTGGTAACAACCACTGCATTGCCATTATTATAAAACCTATTGAATTTTATGCAAATTAAATAACAAATATGAGTATTATTACTTCTCCTACTGAATAACGAACTTCTGATAAATTCTATGGGATGAAATTAAGATTATTGACCCTCCTCCCGTTCTTAGGCCGCCGATAAATTAGATCCGGTGCCCTTATGGTCTTGGCGAGGGCTTGCAAACTCAGCGGGTGCCATCCCGCCAGGGCTGCCGTGCGGACGCACGGCGCTGTAGTCCGTCCGCCATGCCTCGATGATCCTTCCTGCGTCGGCCAACGACGGGAACAGGTGCTATGACGATGCCGTGTGACGATGCTGGCGCTATGGGGGTGCGGCGCTTCAAGGTATTCACTGTCGTAGGCCGCCGACGGGATTGACCGGCGGAAGTGAAGGCATCGATCGTGGTCGAGAGCTTTTCAGGCCACGAGACGGTTTGCGCGGTGGCGCGCCGGCATACGCTGAGCCCATCGCAACTGTTCACCTAGCTCCGGGAGCTGCGTAAGCAGTTCGAGGAGCGCGGTATGGCGCCGCCAGCGGCGCCGGCGCTCGAAGGCGAGTGCGGTCGAACTGGAGATCGACGGCGTGCTGTGAAGATCGGCCGTGGTGCTGATGCCGGCGTGATTGCTGCGGTGAGACTTAACGCATCAATCACAGTAAGTCGGGGTCCGGCTCAAGGCCGACCAGATGGCGCCCGACGATGACCAGGCGATTTTCGAGATCGAAAAACATGTGATTGCCGGCAGTATGGATGTCCCGCCAATAGCGCTGCAACGGTCGCGACTTGAATGTCGCGCTTCCGCCAGCGGCGGCGAGCAGCCGGTCAACCGCGTTCATGATCATGCGCCCGGCAAATGCTTCGTCGCCACGCGAGCGCAAGACCTCGTCCATCGCCGGACGGGTTCCCGCCTTGGCGTGATCGACAATGCCTTGCCAGTGCGCGGTGACCAGCGCACTGGCAGCGCGGATTTCCATATGGCTTTCAGCAAGCCGGATGAATGACAGGGGATTGTCCATCCGCAGCTTGCCGGTATGCGGGCGAATGCGTTTCTGCACACTTTCGCGGTAGGCAGCCAGGGCGCCATCCGCAGCACCGAGCAGTACGGCGCCGAAGTTGGCCGCAGTGGCCAGAAATGGCATCCGGAAGAGCCAATGGTCGTGCAGACCGGGTTCTGCTGGCGGCGCGAACATGCCTGGCCCCCAGCAGCGATGCTGCGGCACGAACACGTTGCGCACTTCCACCCGCTTGCTGCCGGTGGCACGCATGCCAACCGTGTCCCAGTTGTCTACGATATTGAAGTCGCTGCGCGGGATCAGGCCAAGGTATGACACGCCCGGCATGCCCTCAACGCGAAATCCAAGCTGGGCCCAGGCAGCATGGTCGCAACCGCTGGAAAAGTCCCATGCGCCGGTAAGCAGATAGCCGCCCTCGGTCGTCTGCGCGGTGACTACCGGCGCGAACGACGAGCAGATGCGGGTGTCGGGCCCATCGGCCCAGATGTCATCCTGCGCCTGTTTGCCGTAATAGGAAATCCCGTGCGAATGCGTGCCAACCACACCAGCGATCCAGCCAGAAGCAGGGCACACCGCAGCGAGGCGCCGCACGCCGGCCAGGAATTCGATGAAATCGACCTCGTCGCCACCATACATTGCCGGCACGAGAGCGCGGAAGACACCTGCTTGGGTCAAGGCAGCGATGCTGTCGGGATGAAGCGAACTGCGCTCATCGCCTTGTGCAGCCCCGGCGGCGATCTGCGGCAGTATCTGCTCTATCCGTGCGCCAAAGCCATCGGTCGCGACGCCATGTGAATCTGGTGGCGGCATGAGCAGGGTGTGATTCATGGGGGCTCTCCTGAACGGTGGCACCGCGCTTCATCGCGCGTTGCGGGCCGCGTTTTGTCAGGAAGCCAGACTTCAGGAAAATCGTAAGGCGTGTACGGATACATCACGTAAAATGATAGATGCCGGCATGGCGCCAGCCTTCATGCCGCGTGGACATCCATCGTGTGCAACACCCTTTCGAGCCGCGACAGCAGCCATTCGAGGCCAGGATCGGATGTCCGGTGACGATGCCATTGCGCAATTTCGATCACGGGCTTGAGCGCGAGGGGCAAAGGCAGAACCTTCAAAGGCAACATGCGTGCAAACCGTTCGGCATGGCGGCGGTGCATCACACCCATGTGCCTGCTGCCGACCAGTGCAAAAGGCACCATGGCGAACGAGGCGACCGACACCTCGATGCGGCGATGGATACCCATTTCCGCCAACTGCTTTTCATACACGGATGGGTGCGAAACGCCCCTGAATTCGGCACAGACATGGCCCATGTCGAGGAACTGGTCGAGCGTGATGCGATCGCCAATCGTCGGATTTCCGGCCCAACAGACAGCCCGCGCGTCATCCTCGAACAGCACGCGCCGCGGATGTTCCGGCCTGGCGAAACTTTCGGCAACGATCAGAAGATCGATGTCGCCACGCTCGAACATCTCCAGCGCGCTGATATCAGGGGGAAGGAACTTGAAACTGATCCCCGGCGCCTCGTTTTGAACCTGCAGCGCAAGGTCGTGACCAACGATCATCGCCACATAGTCCGAGCACCCCAGCGTGAAACACCGAACCGCGGTGGCCGGGTCGAATTCGGATGGGTTGGTAATGGTGGATCGCACCTGTAGCAGAATCGCGCGAATGGCAGGGGCAAGCTGCTGGGCCTTGCCGGTCAGCACCATGCTGCGGCCGTCTCTCGCCAGAAGCTCGTCGTTGAAATATTCACGTAGCCGCTTGAGCGCGCCACTGACCGCCGATTGGGTCAGGTTCAGGTGCTCCGCCGTGCTGGAAACGCTCTTCAATTCGATCAGCGCATCGAGCGTGACCAGCAAATTGAGATCCAGTTTGTCAAAACGCATCGCGCCACTCTCCCAGCTACGCGGATGCGTGCATCTAAGCCGGAACACCACATGCTTTTGCAACCCAAAGATTGGCGATGCCCAGCGGAGGGACGACGGCCGCCATATGGCCCGGCGCGGCTACCCGGCTCGGGAGCCGGGCCCGCCAATACCGAGCATTATCTGCATCGGCGCGCTGGTTCCGCTCAGATCGGATAATGGCCGGGCAGGGTTTCCACCGTGATCCAGCGGGTTTCGGTGAAGCTGTCGATGCCCTGGCGCCCGCCGAAGCGGCCATAGCCGCTGTCGCCTACCCCGCCGAACGGCATTTGCGCCTCGTCGTGCACGGTGGGGCCATTGATGTGACAGATGCCTGATTTGATGCGCTTGGCCAGCATCAGGCCCTTGGCCGCGTCGCGGGTGAAGATCGCTGCGGAAAGGCCGTAGTCGGTGTCGTTGGCCAGCTCAATCGCGTGGTCTTCGTCGCGGGCGCGGATGATGCCGACGACCGGGCCGAAGCTCTCGTCGCGGAACAGCTTCATGTCGGTGGTCACGTTGTCCACCAGATGGGCGGGCATGATGACGTTCTGGCTCGTCTCGCCGCTGACGAGAAGGTTCGCGCCTTGTGCGACGGCATCTTCGACCAGGGAGAGGCAATGGGCGACCGTCTTGGCATCGACCACAGCGCCCAATGGAGTCTTGCCCCGACGTGGATCGCCAGCGGTCAAACTCTTGACCTTGGCAGCGAATTTCGCGGCGAATTGATCGGCCACGGCATCGACTACGATAATCCGCTCGGTGCTCATGCAGATCTGGCCCTGGTTGAAATAGGCGCCGAACGCGGCGGCCTTGACCGCCTCGTCAAGGTCGGCGTCGGCGCAGACGACGAATGGCGCCTTGCCGCCGAGTTCGAGCAGGCATGGCTTGAGGTTTTCAGCCGCACGTTTGGCGATGATGCGGCCCACCGCCGTACTGCCGGTGAAGTTGATGCGCTTGACCTGTGGCGCGTCGATCAGCCCGCCAACGACATCGGCAGCATCCTCGGGTCGGTTGGTGACGACTTGCACCAACCCTTCCGGAAAGCCGGCAGCGGCAAAACTTTCGATGATCAGCGTGTGGGTGCGGGGGCATTGTTCCGACGCCTTGAGGATCACACCATTGCCGCAGGCCAGCGGCACGGCAATCGCGCGCACGCCCAGAATGAGCGGGGCATTCCAGGGGGCGATACCGAGGATGACCCCGACCGGCTCCTTGAGCGCCATCGCCAGGCAACCCGGTTTGTCGCTGGGAATAACCTCGCCCGCGATTTGCGTAGTGAGGGCCGCTGCCTCGCGGATCATGCTGGCACCCAGCATGTGGTTGAAGCCCGCCCAGCCAGCGGTTGCCCCGATCTCGGCCATCATCGCGGCGATGAAATCATCCTTGCGCGCCACCAAGGCATCTGCTGCCTGCATCAAAACCGTGCGCCGCGCATTGGGGCCCATCGCGGCCCATGCGGGCTGTGCGGCCGCTGCGGCCGCAGCAATCGCGGGCACGTCGGCTGCTGTCATCGCGCGCGCCGTTGATGCCACTTCGCCGGTGATCGGGTTCAAACGGGTAAAGGTCACCAGATCTTCTCCTCAAACTTTCCGGCTGACAGCTTGGGGTATAATTAGTTTGTCGTCAAACTAAAATGCTGTATCAGCGCGCCAAGGCCGTGAACGAATCGACGGCCTGGAGGAGAGCAAAAATGAGACTTGCAGGGATGGATGCACGGATATCGGCGAGCGTGACCGCGATGATCGTAGCGGGACTGTGGACCGCGTCGGCGCAGGCACAAGCGGCAGACCAGGTGCCGGATCAGGCGGCCAAGGATGCGGCCGTGGCGCAGGAGATTGTCGTGACCGGGTCGCGCGTTGCCAGCAATGGCAATGCCCAGCCAACCCCTGTTACCGTGATGTCGGCCGACCGCCTGCAGGATGCCTCGCCGCGTGGCCTGGCCGAAGGCGTGCTGTCACTGCCCAGCTTCAACGGGTCCAACTCGCGGACGGCGGGTGGTGCGGCAGCCAACGCCGGGCACAGCTACCTCAACCTGCGCGGCCTGGGCACCAACCGCAATCTCGTGCTGCTCGATGGCCGCCGCTTCGTGTCGACGCAAGATGCCGGCGCGGTCGACATCAACCTGTTCCCGCAGTTGCTGATGAAGCGCGTGGAAGTCGTGACCGGTGGGGCGTCGGCGGCCTATGGTTCTGACGCCATCGCGGGCGTTACCAACTTCATCCTCGACGATCGCTTTACCGGGCTTAAGGGCCTCGCCTCGCAAGGCATCAGCCGTTACGGGGACAGCAAGACCACCCGTCTCTCGCTGGCCGGCGGCACGTCGTTCCTGGATGGCAAGCTGCGCGTCGTTGCAAGCTTTGATTACACCAAGGACACTGGCGCCCAAGGCTACAACATCGGCGGCAAGAACCGCGCGTGGCAGCGTCTTGGCAGCTTCCTGGTCAACAACCCCAATGTGTCGCCAGCCAATCCGGCATCGCCCACCAACCCCACGCTGATCGTGGCCAACAACGTGGTGTTTCCCTATGCCACCACAGGCGGTCTGATCGTGTCGGGCCCGCTGGCGGGAACGCAGTTCCTGCCGAACGGGGCAACCGCGCCATTCACCTTTGGCACCAACCGCACGTCGGGTTCGATGTCGGGCGGGGATGGCGCCAGTCCGGTTGGAACCGGCACGCTGGAAACGCCGCTGGATGCCAAGGTGGGCTTTGTCCACGTTGCCTATGGCGACAAGGACAGCATCGAGGTGTTCGCCGAGGGCAACTATGCCCATACCTACATCACCAACAATGCCGGTGCCAACAGCTATGGCGTGAACGGCACGGCTTACACGATCTTTGCCGACAATGCCTATCTGCCGGCCAGCATCGCCTCGCAAATGGCGCCTGGCAGCAGCTTCAAGATGGGCCGCTACAACATTGACCTTGGGGTCTACCAAAAGCAGGTCGAAACCGAGGTGGTGCGCGGCGTCATTGGCGCGCGGGGCCGCATCGGTGCCAACTGGAACTGGGACGCCTATTTCCAGCATGGCCGCACGCAGGGCAACTTTACCGCCGCCAACGGCATCATCACTGCCAATCTCTACAACGCGGTTGATGCGGTGGTGAACCCAGCCACCAACCAGATCGTCTGCCGCTCGACGCTCAGCAATCCGGGCAATGGCTGCGTGCCCATCAACCTGTTTGGCGCCGGCACCCCGTCGGCCGCGGCGCGCCAGTATATTGCCGGCAATGCCTATGCCAACCAGACTGTCACGCAGGATGTGCTGGCGGCCACGCTGCGTGGGTCGCCGCTGGAACTGCCCGCCGGCAAGGTGCAGGTGGCCGTGGGCGCCGAACACCGCCGCGAAGGCCTGAAGCAAGTGGTGCCCTCGCTGGCCACCATCACCCAGACCGGCAATGGCGCGCAAGGGTTTCCCGGCAGCCTGCTGGGCACCCAGGGCGGCTATTTCCTGGGTAACTCCTCGCCGGTCAATGCCAGCTATCTGGTGGACGAAGCCTTTGCCGAAGCACAGATTCCGCTCCTGGCCGACAAGCCCTTTGCCAAGTCACTGGAACTGAACGGCGCTGCCCGCGTCACGCACTATTCCAACGCCGGCACGGTGTGGACCTACAAGGCGGGCCTGGTCTATGCGCCGTCAAGCGATCTGCGCCTGCGTGCCACGGTCTCGCACGATATTCGCGCGCCCAACCTCGGCGAACTTTACCTGTCTCAGGCGCAGACGATTGCCACGGTAATCGATCGCCAGAATGCCAATGCCTCGGCGACGGCGACGATCCAGTTGCCCGGGAACCCCAACCTGAAGCCGGAAAAATCGAACACCATCACGATCGGTGCGGTGCTCACCCCCAGCTTCTGGCGCGGTTTCAGCGCATCGGTCGATTATTACGACATCAGCATCAATGGCGCGATCACCCGCCTCAGTAACCAGCAGACGGTGGATGAGTGCGCCGCGGGCAATGCGGCCCTGTGTGCGCTGATCACACGCAATGGCGGTGCCATCTCGGTGATCTCCACGCCCAATCTCAACCTTGCCACGTTGAAGACGCGCGGCTTCGATGTCGAAATGAACTATGGCTTTGGCATCGGCACGGTGTTCGGCCAGCCGAGCCGGGTTTCGCTGCGGGCGCTGGCGTCCTACGTCACCAAGCTGCAAACCACGACGCCGGGTTCCGCGCCGATCGATCGCGCCAGCCAAACGCCCTTTCAGGGCACGGCCAGCGCCGATATCGACCTTGGCCGGCTGAATGTGCTGGTGCAAGAACGGCTGATCGGCAGCCGCGCGATCGACAGCACCTATACGCCCTCGTTCGTGGCCAACAACCATATCGGCGCGGTGTGGTATACCGACCTCAATGTCACCTATCACCTGGGCGGCAAGCTGGAGGGGGTCGATGTGTTTGCCTCGGCCAACAACCTGTTTGACAAGGCCCCGCCGCTGGGTGCCACCACCTTTGGCATTGCCCCGTCTTCCACCCTGTCGCAGTTCTATGATGTCATCGGGCTCTATATGACCGCCGGCATTCGCTTCAAGTTTTGACCCTGTTGGCTGGCGCCCTTTGTGGCGCCAGCCTTTTTCGCATGGGGAGCTTCGACCATGACCAAGATTTCAATCGCCAGTCTCGCGCTGGCCGGCGCGATGGCGCTGACCACAGTGGCCCCCCTGCAGGCCGCGCCTGCCGCATCGTGTGACCGGGCCTGCCTGATCGCGATGATGGAAAGCTATATCGACGCCATTCCCACGCACGATCGCGCTGGCCAGCCCATCGCGGCCGGCGCCAGGGAAACCGTCAACGGCCGGGTATCGCCCGCCCAATCGGACTATTTCTGGAAGCTGGTGGACGGTATCACCTATCGCCAGATCCTGGCCGATCCTTCCACCGGGCAGGTCGCCATGCTGGGCGTTGCGACCGAGGCGGGTGGCCGCGGCGCCTATTGGCTGCGGCTGGCGGTGAAGAATCGCCAGATCACCGAGATCGAGCAGGTGATCGGCGACCGGCCTGCTGGCGGTGTGCCGGGCCTTGCCGCGCCCAACCCCTATTTCGAGCAGATTCTGCCGGAGCAGAGCCGTTCCACCCGCGCGCAACTGATCGCCATTGCCGACAGCTATTTCGAGGGTTTGCAGCGCCACGATGGGGCTGGGGTGCAGTCTGCCCTGGGGTGCCGGCGCTATGAAAACGGCAACCAGACCTCGCTCAACCCGCTGGGCAACACCTGGGCCTGCAACGTAATGAGCGACTACACCTACATGGACAAGATCAAGGAGCGCCGCTTCCCCATCGTCGATGTGGAACGCGGCATCGTGGTCGGCGCCATGGTGATCGAGGTGTCAAAGCCCAAGGCCAGCGCCGCGATCACCGGGGCCGTTCCCGGCGGCCCGCAGTCCGTTGTGCCGCTGTTCAGCCGCCCGCACGACACGCTGATCCAGGAGGTTTTCAAGATCGCCGACGGCAAGATCCAAGAGATCAACGTGATCCGCCAGGACATGCCCTATCAGTGGGGCAGCGGGTGGTGATGGCCCTTATCCGAAAGACGCCGGCATGAAGATCATGGTTGTGGGGGCAGGCGCCATGGGCACCCTGTTTGGCGGGCGCTTGGCCCGGGCCGGCCATCAGGTGGTGTTCGTCGATACAGACCCCGCGCGGGTCGCGGCCATTGCCGCCAATGGCGTCTGGGAAAACGACATCCCCGCCCGTTGCGCGGCGGCGTTGCCCGGCGTGGCGCAGGGTGAGACTGATCTGCTGATCCTGTTCACCAAGGCCCAGCATACCGCCGCTGCCATGGTACAGAACGCTGGCGCGTTGCGCCCCGATGGCATGGTGCTCACGCTGCAGAACGGCCTGGGCAACGGTGTCGCGATTGCAGGCGTTGTCGGCGCTGATCGAGTGCTGGTGGGTATTACCAATTGGCCGGCCGATTTGCTCGGCCATGGGCGCATCCACGTGGCGGGCCATGGCATGGTCAAGTTCTGGAGCCTGACAGGCGCGGATACCCCCGCCATTCACCGGGTTGCCGCCGCATTGGCCGAGGCGGACCTTGGCGCGAGCGCCGAGCCTTCGGTCAAGGTCGCGATTTGGGAAAAGGTGATTTTCAACGCCGCGCTCAATGGTATCTGCGCCCTGACGCGGATGACAGTGGGCGAGGTCGGTGACTTCGCGCCCGCTCGTGATCTCGCGTTGCAGGTGGTGGCGGAAGGAATCACCATCGCGCTGGCCAACGACGTGGCGGTCGACGGTGAGAGAGTGCGCCAAGCCGTTGCCTTTGCCATGACCCATCACCGCGCCCACAAGCCTTCCATGCTGCAGGATGTGGAGGCCGGCCGCCCCACCGAAGTCGATGCCATTCAGGGTGGTTTGCTGGCCGCAGCCCACCGTCACGGCGTGACGACGCACGCACTTGCCCATTGCACCGCGCTGTTGCGCAGCATCGACCACATCGTTCGGAGTTCGTGATGTACACCACCGCCACTGCCTTTCTGGAAGCCCTTGTCGAGCAAGGCATCACGCACGCGTTCGTCAATCTGGGTAGTGATCATCCGGGGCTGGTAGAGGCGATCGCCGAAGCGCGCGCAAACGGGCGGGCCGTTCCGACCATCGTGACCTGCCCGAACGAGATGGTGGCCTTGACCATTGCCCATGGCCATACCCAGATTAGTGGTCAGCCGCAGGCCGTCATCATCCACGTCGAATGCGGGACGCAGGCCCTGGCTGGCGCGGTGCACAATGCCGCCAAGGCGCGCATTCCGGTGCTGATCTTCGCCGGTTCTTCGCCCTTTACCCAGGACGGGGAAATGCTCGGCAGCCGCAACGAGTTCATCCAGTGGATTCAGGATGTCCACGACCAGCGCGGGCTGGTGCGCGGCTACATGCGCTATGACAACGAAATCCGCACCGGCGCAAACGTCAAGCAACTGGTTCATCGCGCGATGCAATTTGCCAGGTCTGACCCCAAGGGCCCCGTCTATCTGATGGCCCCACGCGAAGTGCTGGAGGCGCCGTGCGAGCCGGTAAGCGTGGACATGGCACGCTGGCAGCCGGTGACGCCCTGCGCGCTGGCAGCGCAGGATGCGCGCTTTCTGGCCGAGCGGCTGGTCAAGGCGAAGCGCCCGTTGATCGTCACGTCCTATCTCGGCCGTAATCCGGCAGCGGTTGACGTGTTGGCGGCGTTGTGTGCCCAGGTGGGTGCGGGCGTGGTGGAATCGGTGCCCAGCTACGTCAACCTGCCGCACAACAACCCGTTCTATCTTGGCAACTACTGGAACAATCCCGAGCAGAACCCCGATCTTGCCGCTGCCGATCTGGTGCTGGTGGTAGACTGCGACGTGCCGTGGATTCCGATCAAGAACACCCCGTCCGAAGCGGCCGAAATCTATCACATCGACATCGACCCGCTGAAGGAGCAGATGCCGCTATGGTATATCGAGCCGCACCGCAGTTTCCGCGCTGATGCCGCGCAAGCCTTGCAGGCCATCGGCGATGCAGCAGCGGCACTGGACACGGATGCCGCTGCCTTGGCCGAAAAGACCGGGCACTATGCCGCGCGCAGTGCTGCGCGTCGCGCCCGCGTCGCGCAGGAAGTGTTCGCGGGCGAGGGGCTTACGATCGCCCGCCTGATGGCGGCCCTGCGCGAGCAGTTCGATGGCCAGACCATCGTGATGAACGAAGGCATCACCAATTATCAGCCGGTGTTCGATCATCTGGCCCCCGTGCGTGCTGGCAGCATGTTTGCCAGCGGCGGCGGATCGCTGGGCTGGAACGGCGGCGCGGCAATCGGGGCAAAGCTGGCCAATCCCGAAGCGACGGTGATCGCCGTGTCGGGTGATGGCTGTTATATGTTTACCGTGCCGTCCAGCGTGCACTGGATTGCGCGCCGCTATGCCACGCCTTTCCTGCAAGTGGTGCTGAACAATGACGGCTGGAATGCGCCGCGCCATTCAGCGCTTGCGGTTCATCCCGATGGGCATGCCAGCAAGGCCGCCGACCTTGATTTGAGTTTTACGCCAGCGCCTGATTACGGCGCGATTGCAGCGGCATCGGGCGGTGCGGCCAGTTTCGTCGTGGACCGCGAGAGCGACCTTGCCACCGTGCTGGGCGACGCTTTCGCCGTGTTGAAGAACGAGCGCCGCGCGGTGGTCGTCGAGGCGAGGCTGGGCTGATGGCGTTGGGAGAGGCGCCTTCGTCCGTTGCGGGGGTAATTGATGACCGACCCTGGGGCTGGCGGCAAAAGCTGCTGCTGGCGCTGGTGTCGCTCACCATCCTGCTGGATGGGTTTGACAACCAATCCTTGGGCTTTGCCTTGCCCAGCCTGATGAGGGATTGGGGCCTGCCCAAGGCGGCGCTGGGCAGCGCGCTGGCGGCTGCGCAGGTTGGCATGTTGATCGGGGCGATCAGCGGCGGCGTTGTGGGCGACAGGTTCGGTCGCAAGGCTGCCCTGGTGGCCAGCACGACCTTGTTTGGTGCGGGCACCTTGCTGATCGGCTTTGTCCACACGCCGCTGCAACTGGCAGGCTTGCGATTTGCCGCCGGCCTCGGGCTGGGGGCGGCTTTCCCCACTGTTGCCGCGCTGGCCGCAGAATTTACGCCGGCGCGCCATCGCAGCCTGGCGGTCATCCTCTCGATCGTCTGCGTGCCGCTGGGCGGCGTGGTTGGCGGCATGGCGGCATCGGCGATCCTGCCCGTGATGGGCTGGCAGGCACTGTTTGTGCTGGCCGGCGCCTGCACCTTGGCGCTGGCACTTCTGCTAATGCTGGCGGTGCCGGAATCGGTGACGTTCCTGCTCTCGAACGGCGCGAGCCCCGCGGTTGTCTTGCGCAGCCTGCGCCGGATGGGCCTGGGCGATGCGGTTTTGCCCGAACGGGCCGCAGCCCGATCGCAGGGTGCTGCCGCGCCGCTGTCGGCCGTCTGGGCCCCGGCGTTGCGCGCCGACAGCATGCTGTTGTGGGCGGCGTTCTTCTTTTCCCTGGTGTCCGTCTATGCCGCGTTCAACTGGCTGCCCACGCTGCTGGCAGAGAGCGGTCTGAGTGTGGCGCAGGCCGCTGAAGGTCTGGCGGCGTTCAACATGGGCGGGGTTGTCACAGCCCTGCTGGGGGGCGCGTTGATGGCCCGCTTCGGCTCGCGCTGGGTGATGGCGGCGATGGCGCTGGTGGCGGTTGGCGCGGCTGCGACCCTGGCCTTGCTGGCCAATGTACACCTGCCGCTTGCCGCGACATTCGCGCTCATCGCGATCGAGGGCGGCTGCGTGAACGGGGTCCAGACCAGCCTCTATGCCTTGGCGTCGAACATCTATCCGGCGCCAACCCGCGCGCGCGGCGTGGGCATGGCAACCGGGATTGGCCGGCTTGGCGCGATTTCCAGCGCGTTGCTGGGGGCAGTGGTGGTTGGCGCGCTCGGCATGGCCGGCTTTCACTGGGCGATCGCAGGGGTGATGGTGGTGGTGTTGGCAGCGATTGCCCTGATCGTGCGCCATGTGCCATCCCGGTGATTGCTCGGCATTTCCGCCAAGCTTGACTCCGCCGTGCCAGCCGTGCGACCGATCCGGACCGTCTGCCGGATTTGGGACCATTGATGCCGCGATGTAGTTGCTGTCATGTTGATTCGGCGCTCGTTGTGCGGGTCACGCCAGCGGTGGTCCATGGCCGGTAAGAAGCGGCGCGGTGAAGCGGCCGTAGCTACCGAAGACAGGCAATGGACGCGCGGGCTCGACGACGTCATCGCCTATCATCTGCGCCGCGCGCAGGAGGCATCGTTTGCCGCCTATTCCCGCAGCATTGGCGAAATCCGCATCTGGCCGGGCTGGTATGCCCTGCTGCGGATCATTTACGACAACCCCGGCATCAACCAGACCGAACTGAGCGCGGCCAGCGGGCGCGACAAATCCACCCTGACCGCGTCCTTGCGTGAACTCGGCAAGGCAGGGCTGGTCGAGCGCGAGCGCGACGAGATCGACCGCCGCAATTTCCGCCTCAAACTGAGCGCGGCTGGCGAGGCCCAACTCGCCGAGCTGGAACTCAAGGCAGCGGCCCACAACGCCAGGATCGACAGCATCATCGGGCCAGAGCATCGCGATCTGTTCCTGGCGCTTCTCAAGGAACTGTCAGCCCGGCTCTGACCAGATCGCGCTGCGTGGGTCGATCGGAGTTGCACGCTATGCACCACCGCATTGGGCCAAACGGCCCTGGCAATGCTTGCTCTCACTTGGCGGGGCAGTGCATGTTTCTGGTGTTTCATAGTAAGCGCCAACGGAAGGCGGCGTTGACGCGGCGTCGGGCTGCCGCGCAGCAGCGCTTGTACTTCATGCCCCAGCCGCGTTTCGACCTCTCTTGCCAGTCTGCATGGCGCGGAGAGCGGGTTTCTTGTCCTCGCGCATGAGCGCGAGCTTGCGCATTCCAACTAGGGCGCAGGGTATGAGGGCTGCGTGCTCATCGCGGATTGTGTTGGCGTCGTCGCGTTCATCGCACGGCTCGCCGATGTCCATGAAGCCGGTGAACAGGGCAACGAGCGTGGCGGTTCGTTCGTCCTCGGCGATCACCGACCAGTAATCCGGCGCCAGCTTCATGGCGCTCCAGAAGCCCCTGCCCCAGGTCCTGACCTTACGTGGTCTGGCTTCTGACCCGGCTCGCAGAAGGCGGGGGAGAAGCCTGGCCAGCCTTTGGCGAAGCTTGCCTCGGTAGCCTTGTGATGGGCCAGGACCGTAACAAGGCCCTGCTCGATCCGGGCAGGATCGACCGCAGACCGTTCTCGCCACAGACCCATATCCGCCTTTCTGGACAGCGATCGCGGCTTCGTCCGCGCCCGCGAAGCCGCGATCGCAAGAGTTCAAAATGACGCGATCGTCGGAGGAATATGTCCGGCTTCTGCGGATCGCCGAGGTGAAGCGATGCGTGAGCATCGGCAAGAAGCGGATACACCGGCTTATCAAGCGGGTGGATTTTCTTTTCACATTAGCACTTTTCAGCGCTTGCCGGTATTCCGCTCAGACACGCTCTAGCAGAACCGCCAGCCCCTGCCCCACGCCGATGCACAGGAACGCTAGGGCATAGCGGCCCTGCTTGCGGTGCAGTTCCTCCACTGCGGTCATCGCGATCCGTGCACCAGACATGCCCAGTGGGTGACCCAGCGCGATCGCCCCGCCGTTGGGATTGACGCGTGGATCGAGCGGATCGATGCCAAGATCGCGCAAGGTAGCGATCGCCTGGCTGGCAAAGGCTTCGTTCAGTTCGATCACGTCGAGTTGGTCGATCCGCAGCGCGTGGCGGGCCAGCACCTTGCGCGCCGCCTCGATCGGGCCGACGCCCATGATGCGCGGCGCGATGCCGGCGGCGGCCATGCCGATGACGCGGGCGCGCGGTGTCAGGCCATGCGCCGCAGCCGCTGCCTCTGTCGCAACGAGCATGGCTGCGGCGCCATCGTTAAGGCCCGATGCATTGCCCGCCGTCACCGTCCCGCCAGGCTTCACAACGGGCTTGAGAGCGGCGAGCGCTTCCAGCGTCGTGGCGCGCGGATGCTCGTCTGCATCGAACAGGATCGGCTCGCCTTTGCGCTGCGGGATCGCGACGGACACGATTTCGGCGGCAAAGCGCCCGCTGGCCGTGGCGCGATGTGCCTTTTCCTGGCTGGCCAGGGCAAAGCGGTCCTGGTCCTCGCGGCTGATCTGCCATTGCTCGGCGACGTTCTCGGCCGTCTGCGGCATGGTATCCACGCCATAGGCCGCCTTCATCGCGGGGTTGATGAAGCGCCAGCCCAGCGTGGTGTCCTCGATCTTCTGGTCGCGCGCGAATGCGCTATGCGCCTTGCCCATGACGTAGGGCGAGCGCGTCATACTCTCGACGCCACCCGCGATAAGGAAATCCGCGTCCCCCGCACGGATCGCCTGGGCTGCCATGCCCAGCGCGTTGAGACCGGAACTGCACAGCCGGTTGACGGTAACCCCCGGCACCGTTTCGGGCATGCCCGCCAGCAGCACGGCCATGCGGGCCACGTTGCGATTGTCCTCGCCCGCCTGGTTGGCACAGCCAAGCAGCACATCGTCCAGTTCCGCCCAGTCTGCCCCCGGGTTGCGCGCCATCAGCGCCTTGAGCGGCACAGCCGCCAGGTCGTCGGCGCGGATGGTGGCGAGCGATCCGTTGAGCTTGCCGATCGGGGTACGGATGGCGTCGCAGATGAAAGCATCGGGCATGCGGTATCAGCTTTCCAGAAAGGCGGCGATGGTCGCGGCCAGCGGCTCTGCCGCCTCTAGCGGAGCCAGGTGCGCCGCTGCCAGCGCAACATGGCGCGCGCCGGGAATGCGCGCAACCAGGTGTTCGCCATGGCCCTCGAACGGCGTCGAGGTGTCGCGCGTGCCGGTCACTACCAGCGTCGGACAGGCGATGGCGTGGAGCCGGTCGGCCAAGGCCATGTCGCGAATGGCACAGGCACAGCCGGCATAGCCTTGCGCGTCCATGGCAAGCAGTTGACGCCGCACCGCTTGATAGATGGCCGGATCGGCAGCATCGGACAGGAAACGCCCCATCGCCAGATCGACGATTCCGGCCATGCCTTGCTCGCGCACGGTGGCAACGCGGTTGTCCCACGCGACGCGGTCCATCGTTGCCGAAGTGCAGATCGGCAGCAAGGCCCTTACCCTGCCCGGCGCGCGCAGCACAAGTTCCATGGCGACCATCCCGCCGAGCGAAACACCCGCCACGGCAAAGCGC
Organism: Novosphingobium sp. GV079; assembly: GCF_003058045.1. Classification (NCBI taxonomy): domain Bacteria; kingdom Pseudomonadati; phylum Pseudomonadota; class Alphaproteobacteria; order Sphingomonadales; family Sphingomonadaceae; genus Novosphingobium; species Novosphingobium sp. GV079. The sequence continues at coordinate 15,770 of NZ_QBUE01000014.1, forward strand.
GCAAATCCAACGGCGGCGGCTGCGGCCAGCACATCGTCTGCCAATTGCGCCAGGCTGTAGTCCCCCGGATCGGCCAGCGAAGCTCCATGGCCGCGCGTATCGATCCGCAGCAGCGCGAAGCGATCGCGCAAATGCGGCAGGACGGCGTCCCACAGGTCCATGTCGGTGCCGATGCTGTTGAGCAGAACGAGTCCGGGCGCCTCGTCGCGCCCGTCGTGCTTGATGTATAGCCGGGCGCCAGGGCGCGCTAGGAACGCCATGCCATTTCCTTTGATGCGATCGGTGCGTGCTCTGACGCGGTCAGGGAAAGCGCCAAGGGCGCTGCCGTCTTGGCCAGCACCTCCGCCTCGGTTACACCGGGCGCGCATTCGATCAGGTTAAGCCCGCCCTTGCCGCGATCGACCGCCAGGACAGCAAGATCGGTGATGATGAGGTCCACCACCGCCTTGCCGGTGAGCGGCAATGTGCAGGCAGGCAGGATCTTGGGGCTGCCGTCCTTGGCAACGTGATCCATGACCACGACCACACGCTTGACCCCCGCAACCAGGTCCATCGCGCCGCCCATGCCTTTCACCATCTTGCCCGGGATCGTCCAGTTGGCGAGATCGCCCTGGGCCGATACCTCCATCGCGCCAAGCACGGCCATGTCGATGTGGCCGCCCCGGATCATGGCAAAGCTGTCTGCCGAAGAGAAGAAACTGCTGGTCGGGAGCGCGGTAACGGTCTGCTTGCCGGCATTGATCAGGTCAGGGTCTGCTTCCCCGTCATAGGGAAAAGGTCCGATGCCCAGCATGCCGTTTTCAGACTGCAGCGTTACGTTCACACCGGGCGGCACATGATTGGCCACCAGAGTGGGAATGCCGATGCCCAGGTTCACGTAATATCCGTCGCGCAGTTCGCGCGCGGCGCGGGCGGCCATCTCGTCGCGGGTCCAGGCCATCATGCACTCTCCCGCTGACGCGTGGTCAGCTTCTCGATGCGCTTCTCATTGATCGTGGCGAGGACGATCCGGTCGACGTAGATGCCCGGTGTGTGGATGCCATCGGGGTCGAACGTCCCTTCAGGCACGATTTCCTCCACTTCCACCACGGTCACTTTGCCGGCCGTCGCCATGTTGGGGTTAAAATTGCGCGCCGTCTTGCGATACATGAGATTGCCCGCGGGGTCCGCCCGCCAGGCTTTGATGATCGAGAGGTCCGCCCGCAGCCAGGTCTCTCGCACATATTCGGCGCCTTCAAACACGTCCACCGGCTTCCCCTCGGCCACGACAGTGCCGACCCCGGTTTTCGTGTAAAAGGCCGGAATGCCCGCGCCGCCGGCGCGGATCCGCTCGGCCAGCGTCCCTTGCGGGTTCAGTTCCAGTTCCAGTTCGCCAGACAGGTACTGGCTCTCGAACAACTTGTTTTCGCCGACATAGGACGAGATCATCTTCTTCACCTGCCGGCTTTCCAGCAGCATCCACAGGCCAAAGCCATCGGCACCGGCATTGTTGGAAATGATCGTCAGATCCTTGACCCCGCGTTTGCGGATTTCGGGGATCAGGCTTTCGGGATTGCCCGAAAGCCCGAACCCGCCCGACATGATGGTCATTCCATCAAACAGAAAGCCATCAAGCGCAGCGGCAGGATTGGCGTAGATCTTGTCCATGTCGTATCGAAACCTTTAGCCGAAGAATGCGCGTTATCCGCCCTGGCGGTGCGTTATGCCGCATCCACTGGTTCGGCCGCAGCGCGCGCGCGGGCAGAAAAGCCTTCGTCCTCGGCATCGCTCGCCCGCTGCAACTGGAAATCGAAAGCGATATATGCCGCATCACCCTGGCGATTGGGCACAGGCAGCAGGCCTTCGCGCGTGCCAAAGGCAAAATCGTCGGCTGCAAAGGGGTCGTCGCCGAAATTGATCTGGGTGGTCAAGGTGCGATAGCCCGGTGCCTCGATAAAGAAGTGCACGTGCGCCGGGCGATTGCCATGCCGGCCCAAGGCCTGCATCAGTTGGTCCGTTGCGCCACCGGGCGGCACCGAATAGCCGCTCGGCTGCTTGGAATGAAACGCATAGCGCCCGTCCTTGCCCAGCTTGATGCGCCGGCGGTTGTTGAACGGGGTCTGTTCGCCAGTTGGATCGAAGTGCGAATACCACCCTTGGCTGTTTGCATGCCAGACATGCACGATCGCATTCTCCACCGGCTCGCCATCGGGGCCGGTCACCGCGCCGCTCATGTAGAGGGTGTGGGCGCCTTCGTCGGGATCGACCGTCAGCGCGGCATCGCCTTCCACCAGCGGCGCACCGGCCACATAGAGCGGCCCCTCGATAGTGCGCGGCGTGCCGCCAACCCGCCCGGCTTGCGTGTCCTTGGCATCCAGGAACAGGTCGATGAAATGCTCAAGCCCGATGCCCGGAACGATCAGCCCGAGTTCGCCGGAACCTTCGGCAAGATACTTCACCGCCAGCCAGAATTCGCTCTCCGACACGTCATGCTTGACGATCACGGTCATGGCGCTTTCGATAAGGTCGCGCATGATAGCCTTGAGACGCGGGTTGCCACCGCTTTCCTCGATGCCCGCCGCGCGATCGAGCAGCTTCTGGACTTCTGGCGATTTGACGAAGCTGGTGTCCATGTTCACTCTCCTGGATGTCTTTTATGCCCGGTTTTCGTACGCTGCGCTCAGCGATCGTCGTCGTGGAGCGACGAGGGATGCCGGCACAGCGGGGTCACTTTGATGGTCATGAACGGAAACAGCGGCAGCGCCATCAGCGTGTCATGAAGCGCGGCATTGCTCTCCACATCGAAGATCGAGACGTTCGAATAAAGCCCCACCTTGCGCCAGATGTGGCGCCAGGTCCCTGCCGCCTGAAGCTGCTGGGAATAGGCCTTTTCCTCGGCCTTAATCCGCGCCGCCTCGTCAGCATCGAAGCCCAGCGGAATGTTGACGTCCATTTCCACCATGAACAGCATGGGTTTCAGGCTCCTGCACTGACGGGATGAAGACGCGGCCCGTCGCGGTCGCGCCGGAAGAAGGCGAGCTTGTCCTCGTCAAAAGCGATGCCAAGCCCTGGCCCGTCGGGCACGCCCAACGAGAAGTCGCGATAGTCGAGCGGCTCGCGCAGAATCTCTTCGGTCTGCAGCAGCGGGCCGAACAACTCGGTTCCCCAGGCCAGATGCGGGATGGTGGCAAAGACATGGGCCGAGGCGGCCGTACCGACACTGCCTTCGAGCATCGTCCCGCCATAGAGACCGATGCCTGCGGCCGCGGCGATTGCCGCAACTTCGGCCGCAGCAAACAGCCCCCCGGATTGGGCGATCTTGAGCGCAAACACATCGGCCGCGCCGGCCGAGGCGATGCGCAGTGCGCTGCGCGGCCCGTGCAAGGCTTCGTCGGCCATCAGCGGGATCGTCTGCTGCGCGGTCAGGCGGGCCATCGCCGCGATGTCATCGCCCGCGATCGGTTGCTCGACCAGATCGCAGCCCACATCGTGCAGCATCGCCATGCCCAGGCTGGCCTGCGTTGCCGACCAGTTCTGGTTCACATCGACGCGAATGCTGGCGCGATCGCCCAGCGCCTTGCAGATCGCGCCGACGTGGGCAACGTCATCGCGCACCGCACGCTTGCCGATCTTGAGCTTGAAGATGCGGTGCCGGCGCCGATCGAGCATTTCCTCACCCTCGGCAATGTCGCGCCCGGTATCGCCGCTGGCCAGGGTCCAGGCCACGGGCAGCCGATCGCGCCGCGCTCCCCCGGAAATCAGCGCCGAGCCCGGCACGCCAAGCCGTTTGCCTGCGATGTCGAGCAAGGCGGATTCCACTGCGCATTTGGCAAAATGGTTGCCGCGCACACTGGCGGAAACCTTGGCCATGGTCGCGCCGACCTGCGCGATATCGCAGGTTTTCAGCACGGGCAGGATATAGGTGTCTATCGCCGACTTGATGCTTTCGGGGCTTTCCGGGCAATAGCTGAGACCACCGATCGTCGTGCCCTCACCCACGCCTTCGATGCCGTCGGCGTCGGTCAGGCGCACGATCACCATCGATTGCGCGTGCATTGTCGCCATGGCCAGGACATGCGGGCGGATCGTCGGCACATCGACAATGAAGGTATCAGCCCGACTCAGCGTTGCCATTGCAGAAATTGCCCCAAACAGCAGAATTTCAATGATCGATAAGCCTTGCGCCCGAGGCAATCCAACATCTATTGGGTCTAATCTCTATACCTGATAGGTATGAACCATGCTGGACCTGCGCCTCTTGCGCTACTTCGTGATCGTTGCCGACGAAGGCAATTTCAGCCGCGCGGCCGAGCGGCTGCATATTGCCCAGCCGCCATTGTCGCGCGCGATCCAACAGCTCGAAGCCCATGTCGGCGCGCCCTTGCTGGATCGCACGATGCGGCCGCTGCGCCTTACCGAGGTTGGTCGCCTGCTCCATGCCCAGGCCGTGCAATTGCTGGCGCGGATGGAGGATGTCGACACGATGGTGAAGACCGCCGCCACCAGCCGCCGACGGCGGTTCGTCATCGGGTTTGTCGCCTCCACGATCTATGCCCGGCTGCCCGAAATGATCCGCGAGTTCCGCAAGGTCGCGCCAGATGTCGAGATCGTGATGGTCGAAAGCACGACGCTCGAACAGATCGCACAGCTGAAGGACGGGCGCATCGACGTAGGCTTTGGTCGCATCCGCTTCGACGATCCGGCCGTACGCCGCATCGTTCTGCACAACGAGCGGTTGATCGCCGCCTTCCCGGTCGACCATCCCCTGGCGCGGGGTGAAGGGCCGATCTCGCTGCACGACCTGGCGAACGAGCCGCAGATTCTCTATCCGCGCTCTCCGCGCCCAAGCTATGCCGACCAAGTTCTATCGCTGTTCCGCGACCAGGCGATCGAACCACGCATCGTCCACGAGGCGCGCGAACTCCAGATCGCCATTGGCCTTGTCGCGGCGGAGGAAGGCATGGCCATCGTCCCGGAGTCGGTGCGCCGCGCGCGCAGCCACGATATTGCCTTTCGCGAACTGGCCGAGCCTGCGACATCGCCGATCATCATGAGCCACCGCGTGGGCGATCTTTCGCCCGATATTGCCAGCATGACCGAGGTTGTGCGCCGCAAATATCGCGATTGGGGCCATGATGCGCCTTTGTCAGGCCAACTGTGACGATGCCCTGCGTTGCCCCCGCAACCAATAGTTGACCTGCGAGCGCGTCATGCCAAGGCGCCGCGCCGTTTCGGTGACGTTGTTGTTGGTGGCCACGAGCGTTGCGCCGATCAGACGGTCTACCACCTCGTCGCGGGTCAGGCGCGCATCGAGCAGTAGGGCATCGATCCTATCGGACGTTTCGGGCAGGCCAGACGCCCCGCGGCGAATGCGATCCATCACATAGGCGGAAAATGGCTCACCGGCTCGCCCGTCGCCATCGCTGTGTCCGCCGTCGAACGATTGCGCCGTCATCGTCACGTGGTGGATGCCGATCAGCTCGTTATCGTCGGCCAGGATCACCGCCCGCTCGATCAGGTTTTCCATCTCGCGAATGTTGCCCGGCCAATCGTATTCCAGGAAATGGCGAATGATCGCATCGTCGAACGCCACCTGGGTGCGCCCGTGCTTGGCGCACATCTTGCGCAGGAAATAGTTGGCCAGCAGCGGGATATCGGCGCGGCGCCGGCGCAGCGGCTGGATCGTGATCGGAAAGGTGGAAATCCGGTGCAGCAGGTCTGACCGGAACGTGCCGTTTGCCACGTCCCGGTGCAGATCCGCATTGGTTGCAGCGACAAGCCGGGCGTTGGTGCGCAGCGGCCGACTTCCACCCACGCGATCGTATTCGCCTTCTTGCAGCACGCGCAGCAATTTGGCCTGAGCCGCGAACGACAAGGTGCCGATTTCGTCCAAAAACAGGGTACCGCCTTCGGCCCGCTCGAAGCGACCGGGGCGCGACGCCGTAGCGCCGGTGAACGCCCCCTTGTCCACGCCGAATAATTCCGCCTCGATCAGCGTTTCGGGAATGGCGGCGCAGTTGACCGACACCAGCGGACCATCGGCACGGTTGCTGCGCTTGTGCAACTCGCGCGCGAACACCTCCTTGCCCACGCCGCTTTCGCCGGTGAACAGAACCGGCGCATCGGTTCTCGCCACCTTGTTCACGAGGTGAAGCGCCAGGTTGAACGCAGAGGAGGCGCCGACGATGGAGCGTTGGCCGATGCGCAGGTCTTCATCGGGTAGCAGCTTTCCCGCCGCCACCCCGCCCTGTCGCTGTGCGTAGTTTTCCGCGCGGAACCAGCGCATTTCCTCGTCGGCGTTTTCCCACTGCTCGGCCGCCTTGCCGACGAGGAAGCAGCGATCGTGCCCCATGGCGACGCATTGAACTTCTCGAAAGATCATCGCCCGCCCGAAAAACGCCGAAGCATAGCCCGAAGCATAGCCCACCTGCTGCCAGCCACCGGGATAGGGCGTGATGCCCAGCTCCTGCCGGTGCGACAGGCATTCGGCAGAATTGTGCCAATGATATTCGCTGTAGAAATGGCCGGTCTTGCGATCCGCTTCGAACACCAGCGGCTCGACCTTGACCGATCCCTTGAGCGCATGAAGCTGCGGCCCGACAGCGAAGCCAGCGAAAATGTCATCTTCCTTGCGCAGGTCCAGTGCCAGTTGCGCATCGGCCGAACCGATGCCGTAGCCGATCCGCGTCACCAACCCGCGCGCTTTGTCGTAACCCAAAGAGGACACCAGCTCGCGCCGCATGATCCCCAGGGCATTGTTGTCGGTCAGCACCATGCGCTGGCCGTTCAGCGTGATCTCGGCCCGATCGGGATCGTAGTGGAAGGACTTCCACAGATCGTCGAACGATGGCTCACCGGCCACGACCAGTTTGCGCGCCAGATCGCGCGCGGCATCGCGTTCTCCGGCCCAGGCCGGATGCGAAGGATGCTCGCTGGGCATCACTCTCCCCTGTGTTTGTTTTTATACAACTCCAGCATAATGAATGGCCAATTTTGCGCAACAGTTCTCATGCCACACGAACGATCTCGCGCATCATCCCAATTATTTCATGCCCTTATTTAAACTGGCACATTCCCTGCTCTTACACTCTGCGCAACGGCACTCCGAAACAACGGGGGCCATTACGGAGGGGTAGAAATGATCAAAGCAGCCTTGCTCACCGGGACCGCCATGCTGTCTGCGGCGTTGGCAACTCCCGCCATGGGCCAAACCACAGCCGGCACCGAACCGGCTGCCACCGCGCAGAATGCTCCTGCCGCCGATACCGGCATCGCTGAAATCGTCGTCACCGCGCAGAAGCGTGCGCAGAACGTGCAGGACGTGCCCATCGCCATTTCAGCCTTTGCCGGCAATGCGCTGAAAGAGCGCGCCGTGGCTGATGTGTCGAGCCTTTCGAACATCTCGCCCAACGTGACGCTCGATGCCGGCTCGCCTTTCTCGGGTTCGTCCTCGGTCCTGTCAGCCTATGTCCGTGGCATCGGCCAAAGCGACTTTGCCGCCAACTTCGATCCAGGCGTCGGCGTCTATCTCGATGGCGTCTATCTTGCCCGCACCGTGGGCGCCAACCTCGATTTGCCCGATGTGCAGCGCATCGAAGTGCTCAAGGGGCCGCAGGGTACGCTGTTTGGCCGCAACACGATCGGCGGCGCGATCTCGATCGTCACGCGCGATCCGGGCAACACCACGTCGTTTCGCGGCGATATCACCACCGGCCGCTACAATCGGCTCGACATGAATGCGAGTGTCGACTTGCCCGTGTCCGACACGCTTGCCTTCGCGATAACCGGCGCCTCGCGCCACCGCGATGGGTATCTCAACCGCATTCCCTATCCTGGCGCGGCGACCTACGCCACCGATCCGGAATCCACTTTCCGCGCCAACGGTACCGATCGCTCCGCCCAGGAAGGCGGGCAAAGCGAATGGTCGCTGCGCGGCAAGATGGTGTGGCGTCCGACAGACCGCCTGACCATCCGCGTCTCGGGCGATTACATGCGGCAGAACCAGCAGGGCACGGCCAACAAGCTGATCAAGACGACATCCAGCATGCCTTCGACGCTGGCCTTTCTCTACAACACCTGCATCAACACCCCGCAGGCGGGGCTGGCCGCAGCAGGGCTGAGCGCGCTGTGCGGTTCGCGCGGCACACCGCTCAATCCGGGGCAGATGCTCGGCGGGATCGGCGGCGTGAATGTCGATGCCGATCCGAACAACAACCGCCTACCGTATGACGACCGCTTCGTTACCAACAGCATCGATACCAGCTATGCCACCGGCATCAACTTTTCGAAGATGAAGGCCTGGGGGCTTTCCGCCACCGTCGATTACGAACTGGCCGATGGCCTCTCGCTGAAATCGATCACGGGTTATCGTGATCTCGACTGGGCAACCGGCCTCGATGCCGATGGCTCGCCGCTCAACATCCTGGAATTCTCTTTCGGCCTCAAGAACTGGCAATTCAGCCAGGAGCTGCAGCTGGTTGGCCAGACCCTCGACAACAAGCTCAAGTTCGTTCTGGGAGGCTATTACTTCAAAGAACGCAGCCACATGAACGACTATGTGACGTTCGACCAAGGCCTGATCCAGATCGATGGCCCGAATTATCTCGACACCAAGAACTATGCTTTCTTCGGGCAGGTCGATTATGAAATCTCACCGCTTGTCTCGGTCACCGTCGGCGGGCGCTATACCAACGAGAAGAAGACCTTCAACGGCGGCCAGAGCGACCTCAACGGGTTTTTCTACAAGGTCAGCGGCTGCACGACCTATGGCAATCCCTGTTCCTCGCTGCTCGGGTTCCCCGATCCCAACCAGCCGCTGCGCTTCTTTGTTTCGCAAGACCAGCATCAGAAATTCAACAACTTCTCGCCCAAGCTGGGCATCCAGTTGCACCCATCACGCGATGTGATGGTCTACGGTTCGTGGTCCAAGGGCTACAAGACCGGGGGTTGGACCACGCGACTTTCCGCGCCGCTCAACTATGCGCCCACGTTCAACCCGGAAAAGGCCGAGACGTTCGAGGCCGGGATCAAGTCCGAACTGCTCGATCGCCATTTGCAGATCAACGCTGCCGTGTTCACCACACGGTATTCCGATATTCAGCTCAATTTCCAGCTTGGCATTTCGCCCACCATCCAGAACGCCGGCGATGCCCGCATCAAGGGTTTCGAGGTCGAGGCCGTGCTCGCCCCGGTCGCGGGCCTCACTATCAACAGCTCGATCGGCTACACCCAGGCGAAGTATACCAGCGTGCTGCCGGGCGCCGTGGTGGCCCCCAACACGCTGCAGGCCGGCGTCTTTGTCGGCGCCCCGCTGCCCAAGGCCCCGAACTGGAAGTTCAACATCAGCCCGCGCTATGAATATCGCCTGGGCAACGGCGGCTCGGTTGTCGCGCTGCTCGACTATACCCGCACCAGCAGCCTGTGGAACGATACCGAGCGCACGCTCCTGCTCCAGCGCCCGGGCGTGGACTCGCTCAGCGCCAGCCTCACCTATCGGGCCCCGGACAAGCGCTGGAGCGCCACGGTGGGCGGCACCAACCTGACCAACGATCGCTACATCGTCAGCGGCAATCTCCAGGCCGCCGGCCTCATCTTCGGCACCTACAACCGTCCCACCGAGTGGTATGCCCGGCTGGGCGTGGAGTTCTGACCATGCCAACCAAGACTGAAACTTTCCTGCAAAACTGCTGGTATTGCGCCGGCTGGGGCACCGATGTCGGGCTCGGCAGCCGCGATCTTGTCGTGCGCAAGATCGCGGGCCGCTCGATCCTGCTCTATCGCACGCCGCAAGGTGCGCTGGTGGCGATGGAGGATCGCTGTCCACACCGTTCCGCCCCCCTCTCGCTGGGCCGCAAGGAAGGCGATGCCGTGCGCTGCATGTACCACGGCATGCTGTTCGGCCCCGATGGCCGCTGCCGCCAGGTCCCCGGCATGGACAAGATCCCGCCTGGCGCTAATGTGCCGACGCTCGCGGCGGTGGAAAAGGACGGCTGGATCTGGGTCTGGCTGGGTGATCCAGCCACGGCCGACCCCGCGCTGATCTGCGAGGCGGTGGGGCCGGCCGATCCTGACTGGGTGCTCAAGACCAACGCGATCCGCATCGAGACCAATTACCGGCAGGAAATCGCCAACCTGGCCGATCTCAGCCACGTATCCTGGGTGCATGGCGAAACCTTTGGCGGGTCTGACGACTGGAGCCTGATCCGCCCCCGCCACAAGAACCTGCCGCGCGGGATCGAGACGCGCTACACCGTGCGCGGCGTACCGGCGCCCAACTTTGCCAAGCACCTGTTCGATCCGGCGGCACGGTTCGATATCGATGTGCATGTCACGCTTACCGTGCCGTGCAATTTCATCATGAGCTTCCGCATCAAGTCTGCCGGCGATGCCACGTCGGGAGAGAGCAACGGGGACTTGCTGCTCGATACGTTTACCAGCCAGGCGGTCACGCCGCGCGACGATGGATCGATCGACTATTACTTCTCGTGGGGCACCAGCAAGGCCACCTGGTTTCCCGGCATTGTCGAACTGATGCATGCCACCAACCTCGATGCCTTTCTCGAAGACAAGCGCATTCTGGAAGGTCAGCGCGAGCGGCAACTGCAATATCCCGACGCCCCGCAAATCGACATCGTCCACGATGCCGGCCCCGGCCGCATGCTGTGGGTGCTCGACAAGCTGCTGGAGCAGGAAGCATCGGACCACGTGGCGGAGACCGTTGCATGAACGGATGGATTTCCGTTCGGGTCGCCGAGCGGCGCGAGGAAGCCGAGGGGATTGTCGGCCTCGTCCTCGCGCCGCTGCCCGGCGCCAGCCTGCCGCCATACGAACCGGGCGCGCACATCGACCTGAAAATGCCCAATGGCATGATCCGCCAATATTCGCTGTGCGGCCAGGTGGGCGACACAATGGTCTATGAACTGGGCATCCTGCTCGAGACCGCCGGGCGCGGCGGCTCGCGCCATGTGCACGAAGAGGTCAAGGTGGGCGACGTGCTGGAAATCAGCGCGCCGCGCAATCTCTTTGCCCTGGTGCCAGGAGAGCCCGCGCTGCTGTTTGCCGGCGGCATCGGGATCACCCCGATCATCGCCATGGCCGATCATCTGGCGCGCAGCGGCACGCCCTATGCCCTGCACTATTGCGCCAGAACGCACGCGCGCATCGCGTTTCGCGAACGCATCGCGCACTCGCACGCGCCCCACCACGTTCATTACCATTTCGACGATGTGCCGCAGACGCGGCTGGACATGGCGCGCGTGCTGGCAGAGGCTGAGCCGCAGGCCCACCTTTATGCCTGCGGCCCGGCCGGCTTCATGGATTTTGTGATCGGCGCGGCGCGGGCGGCCGGTTGGCCCGAAGCACGCCTGCACGTGGAGCATTTCTCCGCGCCGGAAGTGCAGGATCCGGGCGATGCCTTCGAGATAGAGATCGCCGGAACCGGGCAAATCGTGCCCGTTGCTTCTGGCCAAAGCGCGGCAACCGCGCTGGCCGAGGCAGGGATCGAAGTGCCGCTGTCCTGCGAACAGGGCATCTGCGGCACCTGCCTCACCACTGTGCTCGCCGGGGTACCTGACCATCGCGACATGTACCTGTCCGCGGCCGAACAGGCTGCCAACGACTGCTTCACGCCCTGCTGTTCGCGCGCGCGCACGCCGCGCCTTGTCATCGAAATCTAGATTGGAGAGGTCTTGCCATGAAAACCCGTGATCATTTCCTCATGAAGGCCTGGTACATCGCCGCCCTGTCCACCGAGGTGGACGGCGCGCAACTGTTCCATCGCAAGCTGCTGGGCAAATCAGTGCTGATCTATCGCCAGGCCGATGGCACCGCAGTGGCGCTGCACGATCGCTGCCCGCACCGCTTTGCCCCGCTCAGCATGGGTACGCGCCATGGCGACGAGGTGGCCTGCCCCTACCACGCGCTGCGCTTCAACGCGCAGGGGCAATGCACCCACAATCCCCATGGCACTGGCCATATTCCCAAGGCAGCGCAGGTCGATACCTTTGCCCTGGTCGAACGCCACGGCTTCCTGTGGATCTGGATGGACGCATCCGAACCCGATCTCACCCTGCTGCCCGATTATTCCCCACTCGACATCGGGCACGAAAATGCCGTGGCCTACACCTATATGCACCTGCCGGTGAATTACGAGCTGATCATCGACAATGTCATGGACCTTAGCCACATCGACCACGTCCATGGCGAGATCATCACCACGCGCGGCAAGCTATCGCCGATCGTGCCGCAACTGCGCGAAACCGAAAAGAACGTGAGCGCGCGCTGGGAATGGTCGCAACAGCCGGCGATGATGATCTTCGCCCCGTTCCTGCCGCGTCCCGAAGACGAGGCCAGGCAGTTTTTCGACATCACCTGGAGCGCGCCGGCCAACATTCAGCTTACCGTTGCCGCGGTGCAGGACAGCGACCACTTCGACGACGCGCTCGACCAATATGACCTGCACAGTTGCACGCCCGCCGATGCCTTCTCCACCCACTACTTCTTCGCCACGCGGCGCAATCACGTGGTGGAGGATGCAGATTACAACGCAGCCAAGATCGCTGGCATGCATGCCGCCTTTGAAGACGAGGATGGCCCGCTGGTTAAAGCAGTGCAGCAGGAAATGGGCGATGCCGAGTTCTTCTCGCTCAACCCCGTGCTGATGTCCAACGACGTCGCGCCGGTGAAAGTGCGCAAGATGCTCGATCGCATGATCCGTGCCGAACGCGCCGAGGCATAGCGCCACGCGAACACCCTGGGGGACGCCGCACCGGAGCCTCAAGCCGAACAGGGCGCCGGCGCGATAACCTCACGTCCTGCGGGCAGCGTGGTTTGCGCCAGGCTGCCCGCCTTTTCATCTGGTGTACGTGCTCGCGGCACAAGATAACCGGCCAGTATGCAGAAAAGCGCGATTGCGCCACTTGGCCGGCACCCTGTCCAGATTTCCGGCACCACCTCAATTGAGCCGGCGAGAACAGCGCCACCGCCCGTCACGTTAAACATCCGAATTGCCGAACGCGCGGCGAAGGGCATCGAATTTGGCCTTGGTGAACTGGCGTGCCGGTGCCGTATCGGCAGCGACAACATCAAAGCCGTGATAGGCACCAGGGATCACCAGCAATTCGCATGGCACCTTCGCCTCGATCAGCCGACGCGCATAGGCAACGTCTTCAGACACGAACAAGTCGATGCCACCAACGCCAATGAACGCCGGCGCCAGTCCGCCCAGGTCCTTGACACGAGCAGGAACGCCTGCCGCCGGCACGTTTGCACCGCCTGGCCGCATGCCCAAGAACGAGGACCAGCCATAGCGATTGCTGGGCGCATCCCAGCCAATCGAACCGAGCGGGAACGGCGGAATAACAGTGCTGCCGGTGCGATCGTCCAGCATCGGATAGATCAGCACCTGCAACAGTACGGGCACCTCGCCGCGATCGCGCGCGGTGATCGCCAGACGCGCAGCATGGCCGCCGCCGGCACTTTCGCCCATGATGGCGATGCGGTTAGGATCGACACCGAGCGTGGCTGCATTGTCATGCACCCATTTCAGCGCCGCGTAGTTGTCCTCGACCGAACCGGTGAAACGGGTTTCGGGGGCGAGGCGATAATCCACCGTAACGATGACACAATCGAGTTCCTTGGCCACTGCTTGGTGCTTGCCCACCTCGAAGGCGGCTGTGCCGGCGATATACCCGCCGCCATGCATGTGCACGATGGCGGGTCGCTTGCTGCCGGCGCGGGCGTTGATGACAAACACCTTTACCGCTGGCGCGCCACCTGGAACGGGGATCAGGCGCTCTTCCACCGCAACATCGGGCAGTCGCTTGGGCATGAATTCAGGGTGCGGACGGCGCAGTTCAGCCAGGGTGCTGTCGTTGGGCGTGCCGTGTTCGGCACTCATGCGGGCAACCATTTCAGCCGACGGGCGCAAGGCTGGATTTACATAGCGCAGCGCATCGCCCGGGGTGAGCGCGCCGCCAGTTGCGGATCCGGCCGCCGCGCGGGCGATGGGAGGCACCAACTGACTGACGGCCAAACTGCCGGCCCATTGCGCAAGACTCCGGCGCGTGATCTCGAGTGCCATGATCGATTTCCAATCGTGTAACGGGTTTTCAGGAAAGCTGCGTCTGCGCCCAGGCATGGAACAGATCCGGCCAGGCTTTATTGGGTTGATTGGCCCGACCCGCGCCAAAGGCGTGACCGCCCTTTTCGAACAGATGAACCTCGACAGGCCGCTGCGCTGCCGTCATTGCACGCATCATCACCAGCGTGTTTTCCGGTTTGACCGCAGGGTCATCCAGGGCATGCGCCAGGAACATCGGCGGCGTATCGGCCGTCACGTGCAAGGCTGGGGAGTGGCGCGCGATCTGCTCCGCCGTCGGATTGGCGCCGAGCAGATTGGCGGTCGAATCATGGTGGCCGAGGTCTGGGGAAAGACTGATGACCGGATAGATCGCCGCCACGGCAGCAGGCCGTGCATCGGAATCATCCAGCGCGTCCACCGCTGGAAAAACCCGATTGCCATAGCCGCTAGCGAGTGAAGCCGCGAGATGCCCACCGGCCGAAAATCCCACTGCCATGATGCCGTCAGGCCTGAGCTGGCGGCGCGCTGCGTCAAGGCGGATGACTTGGACGGCGCGGCGCGCATCGGCGAGCGGAACGTCTGCGCGCTGCTCCCACCCCTCGCCCGGCAAGCGATAGACCAGCACAAACGTGGTATAGCCCATCGCGCCGAACCGCGCGGCAACCTCGATGCCCTCGTTGAGGATCGACACCCAGCTGTAGGCCCCGCCGGGAAGGAGAAGCAGGCTAAGGCCGTTGGATGGCACGCCTGCTGGTGGCGGAAAGACCCGGATTTCGGGGCGCGCGACATTGCGGATCAGGATGTCGGGAAAGCCAGCGGGCAAAGGTTGCGCCTGGAACCCCGTGCCCGGCACTGCCCCTGGCCACAGCGGCACGCGTTCCACGCTGTTCCATGACGCCGGGAGCGGTGGCAGTTGCAATCCCCTGGGCAGTACCTGCCCCAGCGCCGGGCCGGTTGCGCAGGCCCCCGCGGCTAGGCCAAGCGCAGGCAGTATTGCGCGGCGCGTCCACCCTGCTGCCCGCCGGTTGCCTCCGTCCATCGCTGCATCCTCTCTCACTTATTCCCAGTACATTTATATCAAATGGTAGAAAATGCAATTGATTGCAGCAAGATTCTTGCTATGGTTTCGGCAAGGCTGACGAGGCCACGAGAGGATCCCTGATGATGCAGAAATATTCAACTGGCATAGCGGCGATCTGCGCCGTGCTGTCCATGGCGGCAGCGCCGGCCCAGCCCGACCTGGCGCGGGTGGATGCGCGCGCGCCGGCCGGTAGCGGCCGCTTTCCAGCCGTGATGGAGCAGGCGGCATCGTTTCCCGGCTACACGGTATTCGCGCCGGCCCATCTCGCCACTCAATCGAAGCTGCCGGTCGTGCTGTGGGCCAACGGCGGATGCATGGCCTATGGCAACCGCTACCGGACGTTTCTGACCGAGATCGCCTCGCACGGGTATCTGGTGATCTCGATCGGTGGGATTGGGCCCGCCACGATCGAGGGTGGCTCGGAAGAGGGCATGCCCCCGCCGCCAGTGAGCATGACCGCCCCGGCCCTGTCGAACTATACCCAGCTGACCGACGCGCTCGATTGGGCGACAGCGCAGAACCGCGATCGCAAAAGCGCGCTGTACGCCAAGGTGAATACCGCTGCCGTGGCCGTGATGGGTCACTCGTGCGGAGGACTCCAGGCTATCGCGGCCGCCGCCGATCCACGGATCAAGACCACGCTGGTCATGAACAGTGGGGTCTGGAACAAGGGCACGGGTGGCTTGCCCGGCGCGCCGGTGACCAAGGCGAGCCTGGCCAAGCTGCACGGCTCGGTGCTCTATATCGGCGGTGACGCGTCAGATGGCGCGCACGAAAACAGCCGTGACGATTTCGAGCGCATCACCTCCATTCCAGCGGTCTGGGCCTATCCGGACGGGGTCGGCCATGGCGGAACCTACTTTGAGCCGGGCGGCGGCACGTTTGGCAGCGTGGTTGTCAACTGGCTGCAATGGCGCCTCAAGGGTGATCGCGCCGCTGCATCGCTGTTTTCGGGGCCGGATTGCGGGCTGTGCCGCGACACCCGCTGGCATATCGCCCGCAAGAACCTGAAATGATGATCGGGCGCGACCCGGCCGATACGCCAGCTGGCAAGCCGGCCAAGCGAAAGGAAATACGCCATGCTGTTTGACCGCCGCAGCGCGATGGGCGCGACGCTTGGCTGTGCCGCGCTCATGGCGTTTGAGCGCCCTGCACATGGTGCGGCGGCAACATCGGTGGCGCGGACGACCGCTGGCCGGGTTGCGGGCGTGCTGGCTGACGGGGTGCACCGTTTCCTCGGCGTTCCCTATGGCGAGCCAACCGGAGGAGCGGCCCGGTTCCTCCCTGCCCGCCTGCGTCGACCGTGGAGCGGCATCCGCCCGGCCATTGAGGTCGGGCCGCGTTGCCCACAAAAGGGCCATGACGGCTCAACCCCAGAGGCTTCGGAAGACTGCCTGTCGCTCAACGTGTGGACCGGCGCGCTCAAGGGGCGCAAGCCGGTCATGGTATGGCTGCACGGCGGCGGATGGGAAGCCGGCATGGGCTTCGATCCGCTCACCGATGGGGCGTTCCTCGCCCGCACGCAGGACGTTGTCGTCGTGACTATCAACCATCGCCTGAATGTCTTTGGCTATCTCAATCTCGCCCACGCCGGGGGCGAGAAATACGCCGCTTCGGGGAATGCCGGGCTGCTCGACATCGTCCTCGCCCTGCAATGGGTGCGACACAATGCCGAGGCATTCGGTGGCGATCCTGACCGCGTGATGATTTTCGGCCAATCGGGCGGAGGGCGCAAGGCCAGCGTGATGCTGGCAGTGCCGGGCGCGGCGGGCCTGTTCCATCGCTGTGCGTCGGAAAGCGGGCCAGCGCTGCGCATGGATGATGCCGACCTTTCGTTCGAGCGGGCCGATCGCCTGTTGCACACGCTTGGGCTGAATGCCGGTGAAGTGAGCAAACTTGCCGATATTCCCGTGGCGACGGTCACCGCAGCGGGCATCACCGTGCGCAACGCCATGGGGCAGTTCCGGCCCAATGTGGATGGCGTGATCCTGCCCCGGCAGCCCGTCGATCCTGGCGGCTTGGCCCCCAGTGCCCATGTGCCACTCATCGTCGGAACGGCGCGCGATGAAACCGCGCTGTTCCTTGGCGCCGACCCTGCCTATGCCACGCTTGGCGAAGCGGAGTTGCGGCGGCAGCTGGAACCATTTCTGCCGTCCAGCCATGCCGAGGCGGTTATTCAAGCCTATCGAGCGCGCTATCCCGCGCTCGACAATGGCCGCTTGTTCGCGCGGCTGACCACCGATCGCAGCTATCTGCTCGATGCGATTCTGCTTGCCGAGCACAAGGCAGCGCAAGGTGGAGCACCCGCCTACCTCTACGCGTTCGACTATCCCATGACCGTCGGCGCATTTCATGACGTGACCCCGCATGTGGCCGAAGTTCCATTCATCTTCGGCACACTGCCGGCCTGGCGCTATGTCACGCCATCGGCAGAGGCGCTGCGGCTGGTCGACACGATGTCAGGCACTTGGGCAGGTTTTGCCCACACGGGCGTGCCCCATGGGCCGCGACTGCCGTCATGGCCGCGTTTTGACGTTGCGACGCGATCGACGATGGTGATCGGCAAGACCATCCGTGTCTTGTCCGATCCGTATCGTGCCGATCGCGAAACCATGCTGCCGTTCGGTTCGCAGCAACTCGATCGCTTCGAGCCAAGGCCCCCCGGGCCCTGGATCCGCCCATGACCAGCGCATCAAAGCCAGCAAGGCAATCAGGCAGGACAACAGCGATGACCGAAACAAAGCGATCCCCGTGGTGGTCCCGTGCACTGATTGCGGGCGCCGTGGCTGCCATGCCGCTCTCCAGCAGTGCCCAGACGCCACCAGCGCCAGCCGGCGGTCCCTCGCCGATCGAACTGGCGCGCTATGCGGGCTATTTCGCGTTGCCAGACCTGCCGGGTACTGGCCCGATGCCCGCTATCGTAGAAAACCGCGCCACCCTCCCCAACCACCTTGTCTATCGCCCGGCCTCGCTCCCGAAGGATGGTAGCAAGCTGGGCGTCCTGCTGTGGGGCAACAGCGGATGCTCGGCCGATGCGGCCAGCGCGCGGCTCCACCTGCTTGAAATTGCCTCGCATGGTTATGTCGCCATTGCGCCCGGCACCGCGTTGACCGGGCCAGACGCACCTGCTGCGCTTCGCGGGATCATGCCTGATCACGCGCTGCGTCCGGTGGCGACGATGCCGGCGGATATCCTCAAGGGCCTCGATTGGATTCTTGCCGAAAACGCCCGGCCGGAAAGTGATTTCTATGGCAGGATCGATCCGCGCCGCGTTGCAGTTTCCGGGCACAGTTGTGGCGGCGTACAAGCGCTGGATGCCGCGTCCGATCCGCGCGTCCACGCCGTGATCATCCACAACAGCGGCATTTTTCCTGATGGGAAGCCGTTCATTCCAGGGCTGACGACACCCAAGCAAGCGCTGGAGCGCCTGCATACCCCGGTCCTCTACATCATGGGCGGCCCGGGCGACATTGCCTACGATAACGGGATGGATGATTTCCGCCGGATCAGCCGTGTGCCGGTGGCTATGGTCAATATCCAGCTCGGCCATCGCGGCAGCATGGACGAGCCATATGGCGGGCGCGTTGCGCAGGTGGCACTCGACTGGCTGGATTGGCAGCTCGATGGCAATGCAGCGGCTGGGCGAACGTTCACGGGCCCGATGTGCCGCCTCTGCGTCGATCCGGCGTGGACTGTGCAGCGCAAGGGCTTTTAAGCGCCAAGTGGGCGGCATCGGGCGGTTTGGCTCCGCCCGATACCGCATGCACTGCTCAGGGCAGCTTCTGCTTGTTGGGATCGATCTTGCGATCGCTGCGGAGCATCGGGTCCCAGTGTTCGGCGATCCGGCCATGCGCAATGCGGAACAGATCGAACCAAGTGGTGACATAGCGCTGCCCGGCCGCGTCGGTTTCTGGCCGTGCGAATGCGATCGTCACGTAATCGCCTTCTGCCATGATGTGAATCATCGGGATTTCGAGATGATCGAGCACCGGCCGCACTGGCCGGGTCGCCTTGACATAGGCGATGAGCCCGGCGAGCCCCTGCGCGGCATTCGGATTATGCTGGATGTAGTCCGTGGCGATGAATTCATGCGCACGGTCGGTGTCTCCGGCCTGCAGCACGATCCGATACATATCAAACACCAGGCGTTTGTTCGCCGCCAGCTTGCGATCGGCACTGGCGAGCAGAGCCCGCTGATCCTTGGTCGCGAGGACCACCACAGGTGCGGCGGGCGGGGTTACCGTAACACTAGGCGGCACTGCGGCAGGCGCGCTGGCGGCCGCAGCCAGGAAGAGCAGGGAAGACAGGGCCATCGGAGTATCCAAACAGGAAGATGCAGGAAAGGAGATCGGGAGCTTCTACCAGATGGAGAAGCTCCCGATCCGATCGATCAGAACGAGCGCTTGACCGTGATGCGCCATTGGCGCGGTGCGGCCGGGAAGCCGGTCACCAGGCCATTGACGGCACGCGCATCGAGCAGCGCATAGTAGTACAGCTTGTTGGTAAGGTTCATCAGGTTACCGATCACCATCCACTTGCCGTCGGGCGCTTCCCACGCGAGCGAGGCGTTGAGCAGGGTGTAGCCCGGCACCTTGTTGAAGGTGGTGTTGGGGATCGAGGTATAGAAACTCGACTGGTACGTCATGTCGAGGCGCGGCGTGATCGCTCCGGCAGATTCCGTGTCGATCCGATATTGGGCGCTTGTGCTAGCCTTCCATTTCGATGCCAGCGGGAACTGCGAATTGAGTGTCGTCCCCGCGCTGATGGCCGCAGCCTGCAGCGACTTGAACCCGATGTCGAGATAGCCGAGGGTCCCTTGCAGCGTGAGCTTGTCGATCGGACGGGCGGTCACTTCGAGTTCACCACCCTGGGTCCGGGCCTTGCCGGCGTTGAGCAGGGCGCTGCATGGCTGGGCATAGCTGGCCAACGGAACGTTCGGATAGGCCGGATTGGCCGGGCAAGAACTGACCGGCAGCTGCAGGTTGGTATAGTTGCCGTAGAACAGGCTGGCGTTGACGCGCAGGCGGCGATCGAACAGGTCGCTCTTGAAGCCAATTTCATACGAGGTCAGCCGTTCGGGATCGAACGGGATAACCTGATAGAGGTTGTACGGCCGGGGATTGACCCCGCCACCCTTGAAGCCGGTTGCGACCGAAGCATAAGTCATGAACGTCGGCGTCCACTGATACTGTGCGGCCACGCGATAATCGACGTTGTCTCCCTTGAACGTGCCCGACAAACCGTTAACCGGGCAGACTGCCACGTTGACCACGGTTCCGCCTGCCTGCGGGCACGGGAAATAGGGCGGGCCATCGGGATGGAAGCCAGCGACCGACCCCGGCACGCCAAGGCGCCCGAAGTTGAAGGTCTTTTCCTGCTTGGAATAGCGCAGGCCACCGATCAGCTGCAGCTTGTCGGTCGCTTTCCAGTCGATGTTGCCGAACGCAGCATACGTGGTGGCGGGCACGCGATCACGCCCCAGGAAATCGAAGGGTGGGATATCGATGCGCGAATCCAGCTTGGTCTTCTCGTTCATGTAGAACCCGCCCAGCGTCAGGTTGATGCGGTTGTCGAACAAGCCGGCATTGAGACGGAGTTCCTGGGTAAATTCGCGATAGGTCAAGGCATTGGTCAGCAATGCGCCGCCGATCGGGGTGGTGTCGCTGTCATCGACATAGTCCATGCGCTGACGACGATAGGCCGTGATCGACTTGAGCGAGACATGATCGCCGATCTTGTAGTCGATGGTGAGCGAACCACCACCGCCATGCGTGGCCGAACGCGGCTGGACGCAATAGGCCGCGGTCTTGTCGCTGGGCGACGGATCGCAATACGTCGCATAGCTTACATAGGCGCTCTTGCTGTACGGATCGGTGGCATAGGCACCATAGGGCGAATAGCTGATGAACTGTGATGCGCCGCTGGCGGTGCCAAGGCTTACGCCGTTGATGCTCGTTTTGGGCGTTTGCCCCGGGTTCTGCGCATAGAGCAGCGTTTGCGGCGTGCCTTCCGAATTGTCGTTGATGTAGTCGCCGGCCAGATTGACCTCGAGCGTGTCGCTGGGAACCCAACGCAACTGTACGCGGCCCGCCGTTACCGACTTGCCGCCCAGCGTGCCCAGCTTGCAATC
The DNA here is from genome assembly GCF_003058045.1 of Novosphingobium sp. GV079. NCBI lineage: Bacteria > Pseudomonadati > Pseudomonadota > Alphaproteobacteria > Sphingomonadales > Sphingomonadaceae > Novosphingobium > Novosphingobium sp. GV079. The sequence goes on from NZ_QBUE01000014.1 coordinate 37,040, forward strand.
GCCCGAAGAGCCGAACGAGGGGACCGCCGTGCCGGGATGGGTGCAGGCAAAGTCATAGCGCGTGACATAGCCATCCTTGCTGTCGGAAACCCCAGTGATGCGCATGAACAGACGATCGCGGACCAGCGGGATATCCGCCGCAGCATTGACCCGGACATTGTTGAACCGGCCATAGGACAGCGCAACATAGCCGCTGCCATCACCGGTCGGCTTCTTGGAATAGAGTTTGACCGAACCACCGATGGAGTTCTGCCCCGCCAGCGTCCCCTGAGGCCCGCGCAACACCTCGACGCGGTCAAGGTCGACAAGATCGAAGTTCGCCCCGGCGATCGAACCGTAATAGACGTCGTCGATATAGGTGCCCACGCCGGGCGACACCGCCGGGTTGGAATCGACCTGGCCTACGCCGCGGATAAACGATTGTACCGACGGGCCAGCACCCGCTTGCGCCGGCTGCAAGACAACGTTGGGCGCCTGCGCCGCAATGTCGCTCACGTTCGTCAGGCCCTGTGCCGACATCGTCTCGGCCGAAAGGGCCGTGATCGCCAGCGGCGTGCGCTGGACGCTTTGCGCGCGGAACTGCGCGGTAACGACGATTTCGCCGATCGCCCCTTCGGTGGTGGCGGTGTTTTGCGCAGCGCCTTGCGGTTCTTCAGCCGGGCTCTGCGCGGTTTGGGCCCAAGTGCTGCCCGGGAAAGCAAGCACAGTGGCAAATGTGGTAAGCGCCGCAGACTTCAGCAGCCAGGTCTTGCGCAACGTCGAAGCGTTAATTCTATCGGTCATGATAACTCCCCTCCTAATAATGGCGGGCTCTGGCCGCCTTGTTTGCCGTTAAACGTGCAATCGATTGAATCTTTGGGCACAAAAACGCGATGGTCGTTATCGCGTCATTTGACTGGCTTGGCTTTGGACAGTGGCAGGAACCCAGCACCCATGAACTTGCGCCCGCAACGGAAGCGGGACATGCACCCTGGCGATCGGGCCGCGGCTGGGCCGATCGGCATCGAGCACCCACAGTTCGGATTGAAAACCCGCGTCGCCATTGGCCTTGTCGACAATGCACAACAGCCAGTCACTGCCGTTGGGCTCTGTCGCCGGAACGTGAACGGGCTCGCTGACAGCATGGCCCGGCGGCAGCGCCAGCATGTCGATCTCGCCATGCGGCAGCGTGATGCGGATCAGGCAATTGAAGGCAGCGCCCACTGGCCCACCCGGAAGCGGCGGCCCACCCTGCGGGTTCATCGAGAGATACCAGCCGGTCTTGTAGTCCCGCCCACAATCCGCATCGCGAATCCGCGGCATGTCTCCGGGCGGCCCGAGCGGCGTCACCGTGAAATGTTCGCCCTCGCCAGCCAGGTCGAACGTCCAGCGTTCAAATCCCCCGCGAATGGCGCGTTGATCGATATGGATACCGCCCGCCTCGCGCATAAAGCCAAACGCATTGGTTTCCGAAACGAACAGATCCAGGTGCACCACATCGCCCTCGTCAAAGGCATTCATGATGTGAAAGGCCGAAGCGCCCTTGGCACCCTTGAACCACCGCATTCCCGCCACGTCGCCGTCTCGGCCCATGATCCCCACGCAGCATTCCAGGTTCTGGTCGTGCGCCCATTTCGGCCCCCCTGCCCGCAAGCGGTCGAGATCGGTCGTAGTGGGGAAGAACGGGAAGATCGCGCGGCTGCGCGTGATGGCAAAATCATGGATCATGCCGTGATAAGGCTGCTTGAACCACTGCTCGCGCATCAGGTGCCCGCGCGGGTCAAGCACCGCATAGGAAACGTCGCGCGAGCAGGCGCCATCGGCTTCATAGCCGAACAGGAACAATTCGCCGGTCTCGGGATCGACGCGAGAGTGCGCCGTTACGGTTTGCGAACGCAAGGCCCCGTCGAAATCGCATGCCCCCTTGGTGGCCAGTGTGTCCGGATCGATCTCATAGGGGAGACCATCCTCCTTGGTCATGAACAGGCGCCCGGCGTGCCACAGCGGCGTCGTATTCGCCACGGTACGATCGGTTTCGGCCACCGAGGGATGATCGGTGAACGGATTGCGATAGCCGCCAAACAAGGCCTGGCCAGCGTGTTGCTCAGCGAGATAGCGCGCGGTCTGGACGTAGCGGATGTCGAAATCCACCGCACCTTTGCTGAAGCGAAAGCGGGAAATCATGCCATCGCCCGACAGGATGTTGTCGTCGGCAAACATCGGTGGATGGGCCGGGTCTGGTACGGCCCGGAAAAACGATCCTTCCAAACCGGACGGTAGCGTCCCTTCCACAGTAAGGCCGGGCACCGAGGCCTCGATGCCAACCGGGGTGTTAAGGCCGCGAAAATGGACAGTATCGGGATAGGCGTCGCGATCGCTGGCCACCCAAGGCTTTTCGCTGACCGGCAGGGTGCGTTCGTCGTGCACGTGTCTCTCCCCTAGAGCGGGCTTGCGGCCCGCCATCCGTTGCTTGAAAATATCGAGAATGGCGGCCCTGCCCGGTCTTTCTGAGATTTGGATGTCGGCAAATCGCCGAACATCTATAAAAAACCGGACAATTGAATTTACAGCAACCCAATGGGCGTCAGGCTTCCGGACGGCTCACCAAGCGGGCGCTGACGCGATGCCCTGTCACACCAGCGCCCAGTAGGTGAAGATGGAGTGCGATTTGTCGCGATCCGCCTTGCCCACGAAGATAGTCTGGCTGAGCCATTCATAGGGCCCTTCGGGCGCTTCGAAGCGAGGCGTCAGCCCCATGTAATACTCCGACGGATCGACGTGTTCGTACCGCTGCATGCGATCCAGCACAGCCTTGTCGGCGTGGCGGATTCCGGTGTTGTGAAGCGCAACGATAGTGCCATCATCTGCCTGAAGCAGGTAGCGCGCGTCAAAACGCACGCTGTTGTCGGGCCGGATGGTCGGCCAATCGCCACCGCTGTGCGGAATGACTTTTCCGGAAAAACGCGGCCCCGTCACCGTGCCCCCAAGAACGCCGACGTAGCCACGATCAAAGCCCCAGTACGTCGGCCCATAGCGCAGCCGCTCGCCCAGTTCGATCCGGATCTGAAAGGCAAATTCAAAACTTGGCGGCCGCGCATCAGGCGGGATCACGAAGCCGTTTGCGCTCGTCTGGGTTTTGACAACTTCGGTGGCGGCGTTAGCCAGGGTTGGCAGCATTCCCGCGACGCCCACTGTGCCTGCAATCATGCTCCGGCGCGATACTTCAGCGGTCATCAGATGTCTCTCCCGGCCTGGGCTGGCGATTTCCAGCTCCAATTGTGACGCATTCGTGCGCCTGCTGCAGCGGACTAACCATATAATGTCTGCTTTTTCAAGCCGATTCGATTTAGCTTTTCCCGGATATCAGCCAATCGAGCGATAAAATGACATCGATTGCAAGGAACATGGGTGCACGCCATCGCCTGATATCTGCCAAGGCTAAACGTGCAATTCCTTCTGATTCAGTGCATTATAAATCATCGAATTGCCCGCTCAACGGCTTGCCATCGGGGCACTTTTGGTGACTATGCATTGCACGGTTGAGGGCAGCATGAATTGTCAGGGTAATGACAGTCCGTGATGAGGTTCCGCTAACCCGCGCCTGCTGATATTGCGATGCTGTCGGGCTCCATGATCTGCCCCGCAAATTGGAAGAACAAGATATGACTGCTGCAGCCCATCCTGCGAGTCCTTCGGCGAAAGGTGGCGGCCGAAAGAAAAAATCAAGCCTTCACAAAAGCATAGCCCATGATTTGGGAGTCGCGATCGTCACCGGCCGGCACCAGCCCGGCGATATCCTCAGCACTGAAATCGAATCGAGCGAGCAGTTGAGCGTCTCGCGCAGCGCTTATCGCGAGGCGATCCGTATTCTCACCGCCAAGGGTTTGGTGGAATCCCGCCAACGCACGGGAACGATCGTCTTGCCGATCACGCGTTGGGCCATGCTCGATCCCGACGTGATGGCCTGGATGTTTGAAGGCGGCGCCTCCGAATCGGTGCTGGATGGGCTGTTCGAAATGCGCCTGATCATCGAGCCGGCGATGGCGCGCCTGGCCGCGATGCGCCGCACGCTCGACCATATCGCCGATATGCGCAAATCGCTCCAGACGATGGAACGCCATACGCTCGCCACCGACGAAGGCCAGGCGGCAAACCGCCGGTTCTACAGCATCATCGTGCAGGCGACGGGTAATCCGCCGCTGGTCAACCTCGGCAACAGCCTCGGTACTTTTGTGCTGTGGTACACCGAATTCCAGGGCAACAGCGGCTCTAAGCCACGGGATACGATTGCCGAGCATTGGGAACTGTTCGATGCCGTTGCAGCGGGCATGGTCGACGAGGCCGGCATCGCGATGGAAAAGCTCATCCGCGCCAACCAGGCAGACTTTCCAGAGCGGCAGAATATCGCAATGTAATCCTCAAGGTAGCCAATCGGTAACAATCAAGGTTGTCCCTAGGCGTTCAAAGGTAGATCTGGCTCACATTCCTTTCAAATTTGACATTTCCGCGCGTTGTCCACCCCACTCCACTGGGGCTCAGCAGTGAGTGCACAGCAATGGCCTCAAAAGCATGGGACATTAGGCGGCGTGGACAAATTGGCGCTTGAAGCGGACTATCGGTTATGACGGTTGCGCTGAACGGACGATGTTGACCAGAGCAAGGTCATCCATGACCGTTGCGCTCCAGCACCAAACACCTGTTAGTCCAGTCAGGGGCACAATATGGCTGTACAACTCATCGCAGGCGGCTTGTGCGATGTGATCCGATGCCCCCTCGATCCGCTGTTCTTTGCGCAGCAGGGTGGCCCATTCGACCAGTGCTTTTTCGTGATCGATGGCAAGGACTTGGGAGACGTATGTCCCGCCCTCGTATTCGCAGATGAATGTGAAGAGGTCCGATGCCATATGGCAGGCATATATGGTTCGGATCGCTATCGCCACCGGATCTATAGCTGACGCTGCCACCAAGCCTTGATTCAAAGCTGCTTTTTTGGAGGCAGGCTTGAGCAGGGGCGATCTTACAGAAGCGGAATGGCGTGTTCTGAAGGGCTTATTGCCCATCGAGCCTGCAAACCGTGGCCGAGGCATGCCGCCCGAGCAGAACCGCTCCATCATCAATGGCATCCTGTGGCGCCTCCGCTGCGGCGCTCCGTGGCGCGATGTCCCGCCCAAATATGGCAGTTGGAACACCATCTATAGCCGGTTCCGGCGGTGGAGCGAGGCCGGGGTCTGGGAGGCCGTCGCCGTGACGCTGGCCGAGATCATGGCGGACAGCGGCCACTACAGCATCGACAGCACCACCGTTCGCGCCCATGTTTCGGCAGCGGGCGGAAAGGGGGGACTCATCGACGCGCTCTTGGCCGCTCGCGGGGCGGGTTCACCAGTAAACTTCACTGTCTGGCTGATGCCCATGGACGGCCAGTCGCCTTCCACCTGACGGGCGGCGAGGCGGCGGATTGCAAGGCCTATGATGATTTGATCGACCTGCCTGAGCAGGCACCCGATGCCTTCCTTGCGGACAAAGGCTATGACGCCGATGCCATCCGCGCCGATCTCGCCGAGCGAAAGATCAAGGCAGTCATCCCCGGCCGGTCAAACCGCCGCGTGAAGATCGAATATGATCGGGCGCTCTACAAGCAGCGCAATCGCATCGAGTGTATGTTCGGCCATCTCAAGATCAACCGCGCCATCGCCACCAGATACGACCAACTGGCAAACAGCTTCCTCGGCATGGTCCATCTCGCCACAACCAGATACTGGCTCAAATTTGTCCACAGCGCCCGTCTGCAGGCAAAAACCGCCAGTTCAAGGAGGCGAGGAAGCGCAATATCGGGAATATTGTGCGACGAGCCGACGCGGAAATGACGATTTTAGGTCCAGCCCCGAAGGGGTTGTGGAATTTGTTCACGCCGCCGAACTGGCGGCTACCAGGTTTGCTCGTGGAACGGCGGATTGTGGTCAACGGGATTGTCGACATGTCACGCCAGCTGGCGGCCACCCTCGCGATTTGCTCGGACGGTGCGATGCCCTCAACGTCGATTCACAGCCGATCCGAGCGCCGATCAGCGGGAATGGCGTCAGACTGCAGTTGTCGTTTTGACGGTTCCGTTGCACGCACGTGCTTTGCCCCCGGTACACATTCAGCGAGCCGCTGACTCCGTAGGTTGGCCGGCGATATGGCCCCAGGGCGACGGGGACGGGCGGACAGCTTTCTTTAGCCCATCGCCTGCAGCTTGCGTCTCAATGTAAAGCGCGTCACCGATAGGCCGAACTAATCCCAGACTACCGATCGCAATGCCGATTCGGCCCAGGCCGCCCTAATCAACGCAGTGATTGAGAAGGCCGTGCCCGCGCTGATCGCCACACGCGATGCGCTTGATCGCTTCCACGCGATGATGCGCTCGAAGGAGAAGGCACGGCTCGATCCGTGGATCGCCATGGCGGCGAAGACCAAGCTCGCTGCGTTCGCCGCTAGCGTCGAGGCCGACAAGGATGCGATGGCCGCCGCGATCTCGACGCCGCGGTCCAGCCGTCAGGTCGAGGGCAAGGTCAACCGCTTAAAGGTCATCACGCGCCAGATGGTACTGGGCGCGCCAAAATCGACCTGCTCAAAGCCAGGGTTATGGCGCCAACATGAGCCGAATTGCACGGAATGTGAGCCAAACCCAAATTTGCACGCCGTTTGACACGATGTCGGCGTGAGAAGCGTAAGTGCAACCGTTGATGAATCGTATAAAAGTAGCTCGCCCCATCATATTCGATGATGCAGCGGCCCCAGGTTCCGGCGCCACTATCCTACAACTGTATCTTCACGGTCCGGACTCCGTAATAGTTACGCTGCGCCCTCGGCGGGGTGATTCGATGGCACCAAGAACTCAAACCTCCCCAAGAAAATTTTGAGGGTATCGCTTAGGGCATCATGCAGAAGATCGCTGCCAAAAAAAGTGGCAGAATTGAGGGATAAATGGGTGCAAATACGAGTTCTCTCCTGGCGCCCCATAACCACCGGCGAAGACAGGGAAACAGCAGCAATGGGCAAGACTTCCAAGCTCCTGGCGATCATGGCGATCGTCCTGGCCCTGTGCGGCTTAGTGCTGTTGGGCGGGGGATTGTGGCTCGCGATCGAAGGCGGCAGTTGGTTCTATGCCCCGGCGGGGCTGGCCCTGATCGCCTGCGCCGTGCTGCTGTGGCGCCGCAAGGCGGCGGCGCTGCACCTCTATGCCGCGCTGGTGGTGGCCACGCTGGCCTGGGCGCTGGTGGAAATCGGGCTGGACTGGTGGGCGCTGGTGCCGCGTGGCGACGTGATCTTTATCCTCGGCGCCCTGCTGTTGCTGCCCTGGATCACACGGCGACTGGTGCCCGCGCAAACGGGCTGGTGGCGCAATGCCGGGCCGCTGGCGCTGGCCCTGATCCTGGCGGGCGCGATCGGCATTGCCGCCATGCTGCGCAGCCCGCACGAATGGGACGGCGCCCTGCCCGGCGCGCGTGGCGCCGCGCCGGCATTGGCCGCCGGCACCGATGCGGGGGACTGGCTGGCCTATGGCCATACCTGGGCCGGCACGAAGTGGTCGCCGCTCGCGCAGTTGACCCCGGCCAATGTCAGCGGACTCAAGCAGGTCTGGCGGATGGACACCGGCGACAGCCGCCGCCCCGGTGACCCGGAAGAAATCACTTATGAACTCACCCCGATCAAGGTCGGCGATACGCTCTATGCCTGCACGCCGCACAATATCGTGCTGGCGCTCGACGCCGAAACCGGGGCGGTGCGCTGGCGCTATGATCCGCACATGCAGGTGCCCAGCCATGTCCAGCACCTGACCTGCCGCGGCGTATCGTATCACGATGCCAACTGGCCCGGCGCCACGCGCAGCGCCGATGGATCGTGCCCGCAACGGATCATCATGGCCACGGCCGATGCGCGGCTTATCGCGCTCGACGCGCATACCGGGCGGCTGTGCCCCGGCTTTGGCAAGGGTGGCGCCGTCAACCTTGCCGTCACCGGCCCCGGCCTCAAGCCGGGCTGGTTCCAGTTCACCTCGGCCCCGCTGGTAACGCGCGGCCTCGTCGTGGTGGGCGGGGCGATCTATGACAACGCCTCGATCCATATGCCCTCGGGCGCGATCCAGGCGTTTGACGTTGCCACCGGCAAGCCGGTGTGGGCGTTCGATCCCGGCCGGCCGGAAGACACCGCTCCCCTCGGGCCGAACCATCCCCCCGTGCCCTCCACCCCCAACAGCTGGAGCACGGCGGCGGCCGATGAAGACCTTGGCCTCATCTACCTGCCGATGGGCATGGGCGCGATCGACCAGTGGGGCGGCAACCGCCCGCCCAATACCGAGCGCTTTGCCACCTCGATCCTGGCGCTCGACATCAAGACCGGCAAGGCGCGCTGGGTGTTCCAGACCGTGCACCACGATCTGTGGGATATGGACGTGCCGGCCCAGCCCGCGCTGGTTGACCTGACCATTCCCGGCAAGGGCCGCGTGCCGGCACTGGTGCAATCGACCAAGACCGGTAACATCTTCGTGCTCGATCGCCGCACTGGCTTACCCGTCCAGCCCGTGCACGAAATGCGCGTGCCCGGCGGCGCGGCGCCAGGCGATTTCACTGCGCCCACCCAGCCGGTTTCGGCAATCTCGCTGATGCCGCCGCGCATCCGCGAGGCAGACATGTGGGGCGCCACGCTGTTTGACCAGATGGCCTGCCGCATCGCCTTTCGCCGCTATCGCCACGAGGGGCCGTTCACCCCGCCCTCGACCCGCGGCACATTGGTGTTTCCCGGCAATTTCGGGGTGATGGACTGGGGCGGCCTGGCCATCGATCCGGTGCGCCAGGTGGCCTTTGCCCATCCCAACTACATGGCCTTTGTCGATCGCCTGATCCCGCAGCGGCCCGGCGCCGGCAATGGCAAGGATGGGCCGGCGGGTGCATCGGATCGCGGCGGTTCGGCCGAACATGGCTTCAATCCCAATGCTGGCGCGCCGTTCGCCGTGTCGATGGGGCCGTTCCTCTCGCGCCTTGGCCTGCCGTGCCAATCGCCGCCGTGGGGCTATGTCGCGGGGATCGACCTGGTGACCGGCAAGGTGGCGTGGCGCCATGCCAATGGCACGATCCGTGATGAAACGCCGCTGCCCATTCCGCTCAAGCTGGGCGTGCCCTCGCTCGGCGGGCCGATGATGACCGGCGGCGGGCTCTCGTTCATGGCCGCCTCGCTCGACTATTACCTGCGCGCCTATGACACCACCACCGGCCGCGTGCTGTGGCGCGCACGGCTGCCCGCTGGGGCCCAGGCCACGCCGATGACCTATCGCTCTCCGGCCAGCGGGCGGCAGTTCGTGGTGGTGGTGGCCGGCGGCCACGGTTCGCTGGGCACGCGGCTGGGCGATTCCATCATTGCCTATGCCCTGCCCAAATCCTGATCTCGCCTGAAAGGGCAGCTTGCCGGGCGGGGCGGTAATGGTGCTTTGCTCGGCCATGTCGACCGTTGCCCTGCCCCGCCCGCTCGTTGTCCTTGGCCTTGCCGGCATTGCGCCGCAGGCGTTCTGCCTGCTGATGGTGCTCCATGGTGGCGAGGATCGCTGGACCGCGCTGGCCGCCGCCTGCTGCTATGCCGCGCTGATCCTGTCGTTTCTGGGAGGATTGTGGTGGATGGCCGGCATGCTGGCCGGGGTGAAGGAAGCCTGGTTCCACGTCCTGGCCGTGGTGCCCAGCCTGATCGGCTGGGCCATGCTGCTGCCCTGGTGCGTCGGCGCCCCTTGGCCACGGCCGGAACTGATGACGCTTGGCCTGCTGATCCTGGCCAGCCCGCTGGCAGACCGCGCGCTGGCGCGGCACGTGCAGTGGCCGGCAGGATGGCAGAGGCTGCGGTTGATGATGGCAACCGGGCTGGGGCTGCTGACAATGGCGATCGGGCTGTTGGCCTGACCGCATCCCGGATCGCGGCGCTGTTCAGGCCGGCTCTTCGTCCACGCGGTCTGTGGGATAGGCGCCCAGCGTTCCCAGCAGCACCGCAGCGGCAACAAAGCAGGCGATGCCGCCGAAAATTGCGCCGTCATAACTTTTCGTCAGGTCGAACGACCAGCCCGCCAGCGGCGCGCCCAGGGCTGCGCCCAGCGAAAAGCAGGACATGAGCAGGCCATAGATCGCGCCATAGGCCCGCATCCCGAAATAGCGGCTCGTCAGGTAGGCAACCAGATCGGTCTCGGCACCGGCGGCAAACCCCAGCAGCAGGATCGCCAAGGCCGTCATCGGCAGCGATGGCCCTGCCAGGAACAGCAGCGCCAAGGCAGCGGCGGGCATCAGCAGGACGCAGCGCGCCACCAGGGTGCCCGGCAGCAGATCGAGCAGCAGGCCAATCACAACGCGCCCGACGATGACCGAAATCCCAAGCGATCCTGCCATCTTGGCGGCAAGGCCAGGGGTAAGACCGTGGTCAGCCAGGAACGGCACGAGGTGAACGGTCGCGCCCGACTGGGCCACGATCAGAAGGAACACGCCGATGGCAATCTGCCAGAACTGGCGCGAGCGCAGTGCCTGCTGGCGCGTCAGGCCAGAACGGGGATGCGGCACGGCGTCGCTGCGCCCTGACGGGCCTTCGCGCAGGCCGGCCGCGACCACCGGCATGACCACCAGCACGACCACGCCCGCCATCGCCAGATAGCCGCCGCGCGGCCCCCAGATGGCGATAACCGCGGCCAGCAGCGGCGGCGCCGTCAGCGCGACAAGCCCAGTGCCCAGCAGCGTGAGGCCCAACGCCAAGCCGCGCCCGCGATCGAACAGCAGCGCGATCGGGCGCGTCCACGTGATCGGCGTAGTGCCAACCCCCAGAAATGCCAACGCGATCCACGCCGCATAGAAGGCCGGCAGTGAGCCGAGCGCAGCGGCCAGCAAGGCAAAGCCGACGGCAAGGCCTGCCAGCGACACCAGCGCGATGCGGCGCACGCCGAGCCGGTCGATCGCCGTTCCCAGAAACGGCGAGAGCAGGATTGCGCCCAGGCTGAGGCAGGTCATGCCCAGCCCGATCTGGCCACGCGACCAGCCGTAGGCGGCGGAGAGCGGCGCAATGAACAGGCCGAAACTGTAGAACGGCAGCCCGGTGGTGCCCACGCCCACGCCCAGCGCGGCAGCCAGCACGCTGCTCCACCCGCGGCGAAATTCCGACAGAGCCGATGGCGTTGCCGTCACCTGCGGTTTTGCTGCAACGCGCTGATCCATGTACCGCCTGCTCCTGTGCCGTTTGCCAGCCGATCCTAGGAAAATGTTGCCGCAACGCAACATCACCTACGCGCGGCTGATCGCCAGTCGGAGAGTCTTGCGCAAGCATCGGGCCTTCGCGCCGCTGATAGGGCCTATTCATCGGTGAAACGCTGCCAAGGCGTCACAACGAGAAAGACGAGGACAACATGAGGACTGCACTCTCCTTCAAGGGCCTCCTGCTGACAGGGGCCGGGCTTGCCATCCTGACGGCGAGCCCTTCGGCCTATGCCCAGAATGCCAGCGCCGCGCAGGACGAAGCCGCGAGCGACGGCCTGCAGGTGATCACCGTGACCGCGCAGCGCCGCAGCGAGAACCTGCAGTCCACCCCGGTCGCCGTCACCGCCTTTACCGGCGATTCCCTCAAGACCATGCAGGTCAGCTCGGTCCTCGACATGGCCCAGCATGTGCCCAACGTCTCGTTCACGTCGGCCTTGGCCAGTTCATCGAGCGTGGCGGCCTTCATCCGTGGCGCGGGCCAGGCCAACGCCGGCTTCGCCTTCACGGATTCGGCGGTCGGCTTCTATGTCGACGATGTCTATCACGCGCGCCTTTCCGGCACGAACCTGCTGTTCAACGATATCGACCGGATCGAGGTTCTGCGCGGACCGCAGGGCACGCTCTATGGCCGCAACAACCTGACCGGCGCGGTCAAGGTCGTGCGCAAGCAGGCCGACGGCACCACGTTCGGCTCGGCCGAGGGCAGCTATGGCAGCCGCGACTACAACGACCAGAAGGCCACCTTCTCCACCGCGATCGCGCCCGACAAGCTGGCCGTGATCGTCTCGGGCTTCCACCAGTACAAGGGCGACTACTATGATGCGCCCGCGATCGGCGGGAAGCGCGGCAAGGACGAACAATATGGCGCGCGTGTTGGCCTGGCCTGGATCGGCGACGGTCCGTTCAGCGCCAAGGCCAATGTATCCTACACCCATGAAAAGGGCGACGGCGCCGCGCAGATCAACTTCACCGAAGGGCTCAAGGAAACCGGCTGCGCCTTTGGCACCTATATCAGCCCGATCCCGTCTTCCAGTTTCAACGAGCAGATCAATGCCGACCTGACGCTGGGCTATGACTTTGACAATGGCCTCAAACTCAAGGCGATCACCGGCTACATCCGCGGCGACGATCGCTTCCGCTTCGACGTCTATGGCGGGCAGGTCGATGCCACCACCGGCGCCTACACCGCGGGCTTTGACCGCCGCAGCGACATGATCAACCACCAGTTCAGCCAGGAACTGCAGCTCTCGGGCGATGTCGGCGGGAACGTCCAGTTCATTCTCGGTGGCTATTACTTCCACGAGACCATCCGCCAGGTCTTCAATGACAACGTGCTGGGCTACCAGGTCCTGCCTGACACGATTCACCAGGTCACCAACAGCTATGCCGGCTTTGGCCAGGCGACCTGGCGCTTTGCCCCGCGTTTCTCGCTGACCTTGGGCGGCCGCTACACCCGCGAAACCAAGGACATCGACGCCACGCTGTCCAACGGCCTGTTCCTCCCCAGCCAGACGCTGACCGCCGTTGGCGGGCACCTGTCGTTCACGAACTTCAGCCCTAAGGGCGAGATCGATTTCCAGGCGACCCGGGACATATTCATTTACGCCAGCATCTCGCGCGGCTTCCAGAGCGGCGGCTTCAACGCCTCGGTCGTTGCCAACCCCACGCTGTTCAACACGCCCTATGGCGCCGAGACGGTGACCGCTTATGAGGCGGGGATGAAGAGCGAATTCTTCGACCATCACCTGCGTGTCAACGCGGACTGGTTCGTCAATCGCTTTGGCGAAATTCAGACCAACACCTACATCGGTACTTCGGTGGTGACGCAGAACGCAGGCACGGCGCTGGTCCATGGCCCCGAACTGGAAGTGACGGCCGAGCCGGTCCACGGCCTCACGCTGTTCGGCAACGGATCGCTGACGCTGGACAAGTACCTCAAGCTCAACGCCAACACCGCCGCCGCGCGCGCCAACGCTGATGCCCTGCCGCGTGTGTCGAAGTGGCAATACAACATCGGCTTCAACGCGCGCCATAGCCTGGGCGGCCAGGGTATGGGGACGCTGCACGCGTCGAGCAGCCTGGCCTATCGCAGTTCCTACAACGTGGATCCGGGCCTCGTCGCGATTTCGCAGATGCCGGCGCAGACGCTGCTCAATGCCGCAATCGGCTGGACCTCGGACAACGGCAAGCTGGACGTGACGCTGTCGGCCGACAACCTCACCAACAATCGCTTCTACGTCACCGGCTCCAACTATGGCGTCAACCGCAAGTCGCGCCTGCAAAACGAGCCGCGCCTGGTCAAGATCGCGGTATCCTACAAGCTCTAGGCCGCCCTGCATCGACCATGCCCTTCCGTCCGTGCCCGCGCGGGCGGAAGGGTTTTGACGCTGGGTAATGGGGGGATTGCCGTAAGGGCGTGACGCTGGGCGTCTGGTCTCAGATACCCTGGCCGCCATCGAGCGGGATCACTGCCCCGTTGACCATCGCTGCAGCGGGTGAGCACAGGTACGCGGCCAGCGCCGCCACCTCCTCACGGGTAACCAGCCGCCCGGCCGGTACGCGCGCTTCCAGGCGGGCCATCAGGGCCGCCGCGCCTTCCGCGCCCAGGGCATTGCCACGCAGCATCGGGGTGTCGACTGGGCCGGGGGCAATAGCGTTGATCCGCTGGCCCTTGGCGCCCGCCTCGGCAGCGAGCCCGCGGACCAGGGTCTCGACGCCTGCCTTCGCCACTGAATAGGCCAGCGAGAGTGGCGTCGGTCGGCTGGCCAGGGTGGAACTGAACAGCACGACCGACCCTTGGCGCAACAGCAGCGGAAACAGAAACCGGCAGGCCAGGTAGGCGCTGTGCAGATTGGCGGCGAGATGGTCGTGCCACAGATCGGGCGACAGTTCGGCAAAGGGCAGGTTCGGACGATACCACCCAGCGGCGTGAACCACCGCATCGATCTGCCCGTGGCGCGCCGCAAGCGTTGCGGCCAGCCCCTCCCACGCGCGGGGATCACGCACGTCGCAAACGTGGGCGCGCATGTCTTCTGCCCGGCCCGGGCGGATCTGGTCGGCGCGCTCGACGGTAAAGCCATCGGCGCTGAAGCGCTCGACGATCGCGCTACCCAGCCCCCCGGCCGCGCCGGTCACCAGGGCCACGCGCGCGGCGCTCGGCGCGCTCATACCGCTGCGGCCCCGGAGACGAGCGAGCGCAGGAACTGCGCGGCTTCGTCCTCGCTGACCACGTCGGCGTACTTGGCATTCATGTCGAACAGGTTGGCCTCGTGCGGGTCGGGATGCCGATCGCCGCAGGCCTCGGCCACCACGGCGGTGCGAAAGCCGTGCGACATGGCATCGACGCAACTGGCCCGCACGCAGCCAGATGTCGTCAGCCCGGTAAGGATCACGGAATCGATGCCTGCCGCCGTCAGCGTGGATGCAAGCGAGGTGGCGAAGAACGCGCTGGGATACTGTTTCGAGACCACCAGTTCGTCGGCGAAGGGGGTAAGCCCGGGGCCGAACGCGGCAGTGGGGCTGCCCTTGAGGAAATTGCGCAAGGGCACTGCCTTTTCAAAGAAGCGCCCGCCGTCCAAGCCACCGGCCTGATAGACCACGTTGGTCAAAACCACCGGAACGCCCGCCGCGCGGGCGAGCGCACGCAGGCGCAGCGCGGATTCCAGCGCGGCTTCCACGGGCGCGTACAGCAGGTTGCCCGGCTCGAAATAGGCCTGGCAGAAATCGATCAGGATCAGCGCCGGACGGTGGCCAAATCCCACGCGATTGTCATAGGCTTTCCGATAGTTGGCCATCAGATCATCATTGTCGCGCATCGGCGTGCCTTTCCTTCGTGCATGCAGGCCATTGCAAAGCCTTGGCGATTCACCTTCAAGCTAGCATCCGGCCGGGGTGCGCCCGGTTTCCCGCCCGGCCTATCCGACTGGTGGTCATCGCGGGCGACCGGATCGACACCACGGCCGCAAAGGTAGGTATTCGTCCCGTTGCACCCCATTGGGGTTCGGTCCCGGTTTCAGCAGAGAGTTGCACCATGGAATACGATTACGTCCCGCTGCCGCAGCGCAAGCCCCTGATCTGGCCGAACGGGGCCCGCGTCGCGCTGATCCTGACTTTCAACCTGGAAACGTGGGATCTTACCAAGGACACCGACAAGCCCTACTACGCCGGTGGTCCGTCGATCCTGCCCGACACCCTGCCCGGCAATACACCCGACTTCCCCAACTATACCTGGCGCGAATATGGCCAGCGCGTAGGCATCTGGCGGCTGATCGAGCTGTTCGACGAACTGGGCGTCAAGGCCAGCTGCACCACCAATGCCGTCACGTTCGAACGCCGCAAGGCGATGACCGATGCGGTGCTCGAACGCGGGTGGGAGCTGCTGACGCACAACTGGGAACAGGGCGAGTTGCTCACCAGCTTTGCGCAAGCACCCGAGAAAGAACGCGAAATCGTGCTGCGCAGCCTGGCGCAGTTCGAAAACTATGTCGGGCGCAAGTCGAAGGGCTGGCTCTCCTCGTCGCTGCGCGGCACGATGCAGACTGCCGATATCCTCGCCGAATATGGCTGCACCTTTTACTGCGACATCATGAACGACGATCAGCCGTTCCTGCTGCGCACCCCGCACGGCCCGATCGTTTCGGTACCCTATTCCAACGAGATCAACGACTTTACCTTCATCACCCGCAAGAACTACACCACCGACCAGTTCCGCGATGCACTGATCGAGGAACTGGACGTGCTCTATGCCGAGGGTGCCAAAACCGGGCGGATCATGAACGTCGGCCTGCACCCCCACGTATCGGGCCGTGCACACCGCGTGCGCGCGCTGCGCGAGTTCATCGCGCACGCCAAGTCATTGCCCGGCGTGTGGTGGGCCACCCGCGAGGAAATCGCCGAATGGTATCTCGCCAATCATGAAACCCACATTCCTGGCCAGCTGATGCGCGACGTCTGAGGCCGGGCGAGCGACAAAAAGGGGGCGGCATCGTGGATGCCGCCCCCTTTTTTCATCAGGCCCACGCCTGGTCAGGCATGACCCATGACCTCGTTGCTGAGCGCGTGGCTGATCGCGTCGGCGGTCGCCTTCATGTCAGCCAGATAGAGGTTGATCCCCTCGGACAGCTTCATCGCCGCCACGAAGAATGCCAGCGTCATTGCCCCTTCGAAGCGGCCGTTGCGGAAGATCGGCACGGCGATCGACGAGGTCTTGCCCGGTGTCAGGTTATGATAGTTGCGCCCCTGCACGGCATAGCCATCTGCCCGGATGCGTTCGACATCGAGGCCGACTTCCGCCGTTGCCAGGTAATTGAGGTCGATGTCCTGCGACACACGCATGAAGCGCAGGATCATCTCGCGCTCCTCGTCCGGCGCAAAGGCCATCGAGACCTTGCCAGACGCGCTGTCGAGGATCGGCAGGGTAAAGCCGGGATAATAGTGCTCGAACGTGAGCGACGAGTTGGAATGCGTGGAATCGCGCAGCATCATCTCGCGCCCCACCCGCACGGCGATCGACACGGGCCAACCGAACCGGCGCGTCAACTCGACAATGTGCGGCCGCGCGGCACGAACCAGCGCATCGTCCTGCTGGTATCCGGTGGCCAGCGTCTGCACCAGCATCGTCGCACGGTAGCGCTTGCGCGCCGGCTCCTGCTCGATCAGCCCTTCATACAGCAGCGTCTGCACGATCCGGCAGGCGGTGGCGTATGGCACCTCCGACGCCTTGGCGATCTCCATCATGTTGAGCGAACCTGCCCGGTTGATCGCGCGCAGCGCCGCGATCGAGCGGGTGATGGACCGAATCGGAACGCCTTTTTCCATGTGACCAATTTCCCCACGTCTTTGACCGGGATCAAAGAGTGACGAGAAAATGACGTTTCACCGATTTTATCAAGGTTTTATCCGACAGGCGGATAAATCAGCCTCGAGCCACGCCCAGATAGGGCCGTCCTGCACGGCGCCTAGACGGATGGCCGCGCCCATCGGCGTTCGAATTCGCGCACCTCGTCCATCCCGATCAATGCGGAAAATTCCCTGAAATCAAACAGTCCCTCAGGGTCTCCGGCGCCGGTGTCCTTGAGCGCGCGCAGCACGGTCTCCATCGCCTGCGCCGCAGCCAGACTGGTCAGCGAGGGGTAGATCGCAAAGGCGAAGCCCAGCTTTGCCAGCAGCGTCGGCTCCAGCATCGGGCTGGCCCCGCCGTTTGCCATGTTGACCATGCAGGGCAGCGGCAGTTCGGCGCAGACCCTTGCCATTTCCTCTTCATCGACCAGCGCTTCGGGAAAGAGCACGTCGGCCCCGGCCTCGGCATAGGCGCGCAGCCGCCGCAGCACCCCTTGCTCGCCTTCGGACTGGCGGGCGTCGGTGCGGGCAATCACCACGAAATCGCGGCTGTGCCGTGCCGCGCAGGCAACCTTGATGCGCTCGACCATATCCTCCACCGGCACGATCCACTTGTCGGGCATATGCCCGCATTTCTTGGGAAACTCCTGATCCTCAAGCTGGATCGCAGTGACCCCGGCAGCCTCGTAGCCGCGCACCGTGTGATGCACGTTGATAAGGCCGCCATAGCCGGTATCACCATCGGCAATGACAGCCGCGGTGCTGGTGCGCACAAGGGTCTCCATCCGGTCGCGCATCTGCGTATAGGTCGCAATGCCGGCGTCGGGCAGGCCAAAGGCCGAGGCAGTCAGCCAGTAGCCGGTGCCGTAGACAAACTCGAAACCGACCTTTCGCGCGATCACGGCAGCGATCATGTCCTGCACGCCGGGCACCATGAAGAAGCGGCCCTCGGCCAGGCGCGTACGCAAAAGAGGGTCCGCCATCGAAATTGCCTGCCTTTTCCATCGACCCCGAACTGCAGGGCCCGTTGCCAAGGCGTTCGCATGCGCGGCTGCGCGCGCCGCCGCTTGCCCCAAAAATCGCCGACAGGCGGTGAGCCAGCCGCCCGGGCCAGGCCTCTCCAGCGCTGCCAAGTGGTTGGAAAAACACGCGTGCTGATCGCCTAACCGGCAGGTGGATAGAGTGCCCGCGTCCTGCTCCTGGCACCGTGGTCGCGTTCATAACCGCCGGGTGTTCACCGGCTCCTGCGATGGGCCGGTGCTGATCGGAGAATGCGGAAATGACAGGGCATAATCGCTGCCAGGTGGCCATCGCCGGTGCCGGACCCGTCGGCACGGTCATGGCGACTCTGCTGGCGCAGGAAGGTATCTCGGTAATCGTGCTCGAGACGGGCGCCGACTGCGCGCAAGACTTGCGCGCATCCACCTTTCATCCCCCGACGCTCGAGATGCTCGACCGCATCGGCATCACCCGAATGCTGCTCGATCGTGGCTTGAAAGCACCGGTGTTCCACTGGCGCGACCGCGCCAGCGGCGAAGTGATCGCGTTCGACCTCTCCGAGATCGCCGACGTCACGCGCTATCCCTTCCGTATCCAGTGCGAACAGTATCATCTCTCGCGCGCACTGGCGGAAGGTCTCGCCCAGCTGCCGCACGCCGACATCCGCTTCAACAGCCGCCTTTTGACATTCCGCCAGGACGAGGCCGGGGTCGACCTGTGGGTAGAAACCATGACCGGCGTCGAGACGATCCGCGCCGATTACCTGATCGGCGCCGACGGGGCGAATTCGATCGTGCGCAAGTGGCTGGGCATCGAATTCGATGGCTTCACCTATCCCGAGCGCTTCCTGACATTGTCCACCGAGGTGGAGCTGGCAGACTACCTGCCCAACCTCGCCTACGTGAACTACGTCAGCGACCCCGCCGAGTGGCTGGTGCTGCTGCGCGTGCCCTCGCTGTGGCGGGTGCTGGTGCCGGTCAACGGCGATGTGGACGAGACGACGCTGCGCTCGGACGCCAACAAAAATGCCATTTTTGACCGCATCACCGGCGACGGCGCGAGCGTGGAAACCCGACACCGCACGCTGTACCGGGTGCACCAGCGCGTCGCCAAGTCGTTCCGCGAAGGCCGCGTGATGCTGATCGGCGACAGCGCCCACCTCAACAACCCGCTCGGCGGCTTCGGCATGAATTCGGGCATCCATGACGCGTTCAACCTGTTCGACAAGCTGGCGCCGGCGATCACCGGCAACACCAGTGCCGAGTCAGGCCTGGCGCTGTTCGACCGCCAGCGCCGCACGGTGACGCACACGTTCACCCAGACGCAGACCCGCCAGAACATGGAATTCATCCGCGGCAACCAGGACAATGCGCATGAAGCCCGTCGCCGCGCCATGCTCGATATCCTGGCCGATGACGACAAGCGCCGCGCCTACATGCTGCGCCAGGCCATGTTCGAAAGCCTCGACCTCGCCGCGCAGATCGCGTGACGGCGTGGTGACTACAGGAGACCTGCCAAAATGACCGACGTTCTGGGCTGGCGCGCGCTGTTCGGCGTGGTCGCGCCCTCGACCAACACCGTCGTCCAACCCGATATGGAGCGGATGCGCCCCGACGGCGTGACCAACCACGTCTCGCGCATCTGGGTGGAAGACCCCTACGCCCTCACCAACGAGGACTTCATCGCCGGCACCACGGCGATCGCGCAAAACACCCTCGATGCGGTGCGATCGGTAATGACCTGCAAGCCCGACTACCTCGTGCTCGGCATGTCGGCCGTCACCTTCTACGGCGGCGTCGATGGCGCACGGGCATGGAAGGCGCAGGTTCAGGAGGTGGCGGGCGTAGGCGCGTCCACCGGCGCGGAATCGGTTGCCGCCGCGCTCCATGCCTATGGCGCAAAATCGGTGAGCTTCGTCTCGCCCTATTATCCTGTCGCCAACGCCGAAGTCCGCCGGTTTCTCGAGGAAAGCGGCTTTGCGGTGAAGCGTGATGTCCCGCTGCAATGCCGCCGCTGGACCGATATCGCCAAAGTCACGCCCGATCGGCTCGACGCTGTCATCGACCATCTCGATGGCGACGACGTGGATGCCATCGTGCAGGTGGGCACCAACCTGTCGATGGTCGACATCGCCGCGCGACACGAGGCCCGCCTTGGCAAGCCGGTGATCGCGATCAACACCGCCACCTACTGGCACGCGCTCCGCAGCTTTGGGATCAAGGACCGCATTTCCGGTATGGGGCGGCTGCTGGCGGAATTTTAGGCCATAAACAGCCTAGCCTGGCACCATGTCGATCCGCGCCGGCATGCGGTAAGGCTGGCGCATGGTCGACTGGGTGATCCACTCCACCGGCCCGGCCAGTTCGATCCGCACGTCAGGGGCGAACAGCCGGGCGAGCATGCGATGAACCATCAACCGGGCGATATTGCGGCCCGGGCACAGGTGAATGCCGCCGCCAAAGGTGGCGTCATAGCGCCGCATCCGCTCCAGCCTGTATGTGCCGGGATCGTCAAAAATATCGGGATCGCGATTGCCTGCCGCCCACAGCATGGCAATCGCGGTTCCGGCCGGGACCAGCACGTCGTCGAACACGAAGTCTTCCAGCGCATAGCGGTGTGTCACGATGACCGGGGACGACATCCGCAGGCCCTCGTCGATCGCGGCGCCGACACGCTGCGGGTCCGCCCGCACCTCTGCCGCCGCAGCGGGATGGCGGAGTAGCTGATATGTGGCGTTGGCGGCAGCGAGCGCGGCGGTATGGAACCCGTCGATCAGATTGGCGGCCAGCGACAGCGCCACGCTTTCCGGCTTGCCTTCAATCGTGACCGCATCGAACTCCGCCGCCATGGTGGCGAGCAGCGGATTGTTGCCTTCGGCCAATGTCCGTTCGATCGCCGTGGCCATCAGCGACAGATAGGCGCCGATGGCCGCGTTGGCCTCAACCGTCTCGGCAGCGGTGCGCACGAGGAAAAAGAACGACGTCATCGCGCGCACCTGCTCGACGACCTGGCGCTGCTCCGATGGCGTAAGGCCGATCAGCGCGCCCCAGAATCCCGCAGTGACCTGTTCGGTGAAGTCGAACCCGAAATCGATCTCGCCCGCTCCGGCAACCTCGGCCAGGACCTTGTCCACCACGCCACGCACCAGATCGTCGAACGCTGCCACCTGCTTCATGCCGAATGGCTTGGCCAGCAATTGGCGGGTCGGGCCGTGGAGCGGCGGATTGGCGGTGAAGACCTGATTGAAGAGGATGCGGCCAAAGTTCGACACGTCGGGCTGGTCGTGCTCGGCCCGATCGTCCCCCGCCTCTTCCATCGCCCGCTCGGCAAGGGCGCGAAGCGGCATGTTGCCCACCGCCGGAAGCGCGGCGATCCTGCGCAGATCCTCGCCACGAAACACGACGATGCGCTTGCTACCCGCCTTGAACAGCCGTTCGGCAGTTCCGAACAGCGCGGCGAAATCCTCGGAAAAACCCGCTTCGAACGGATGGGGCAGGTCCGCAAGGTCGCTGATCGACCGGCGCGTGACGTCGCCCTGCAATGGTTGCGCTGACATGGAACACTGTCCCGGACAAGCAAGCCCCGGGGCGATGGGCGCGCCGGAACCGAACGTGGAAGGATGGGTGGATGATCCGCGCCCGCCCCGGCCCGCCAGGGTCGAAGCAGGTGCGCTGGAAGGCGCTCAGCCGCGCTCGCCGGTGAACGAGAACGCGCCGAACGGGCCGGCCGAAACGCTGCCGCTCAGGCTGGTTTCGGCCACGGTGCCATCAAACGTGAGCGAGAGCGGCATCGGATTGGTGATGTCGATCTTCCAACTCACCTTATCGCCGGTGATCTTGCCGTCCTGGATGGGGTGCGGCGCGCCATCTGCATCGGTGGCGGTGCCGGTCAGGCTATCCCCCGAAACCGTGAAGGTGGTCACGCTTTTCATCGGCCCCATCGGCGAGTTGACGATGATGTTCCATGTTCCGGCAACAGACATAGATATTCCTTCCCTGGCTCGCCGCGCGGTGGACGCCTGCCCGCCGGCAAGCGGTGTGCCTGTTGCCGCACGCTACCGCAAAATTTCATATAGTAAATACTATTCTTTGTTGGTGCGGCAGATTTCGCCCATGGCGACGCGCGCCAGGCGTTCCGCATCGAGAATCCAGATCACGCGATAGCCCAGCCGCACCATGCCGGCCTGCTCCAGCGTGCCCAGAATGGCATTGGCAGTCTGCCGTCCCATGCCGCAGGTGCCGGCAAGTTCGTCCTGGGTCATCGCCACCGGGGCATCGTCACCCGCGCTTGATGCGAGCAGCACCTTGGCCACCCTGGCGGCGCGCGGCAGGCTGAGGAGATCCTGAATGTGGCTGATCGCCTGGCGCTGATGCGTGCAGGCCAGCCGGCCGATATGCCGCCACAGTTCGGGTTGCTGTGCGGCAATCTCCGCAATCGCGGCAAGCGGTATCCGGGCAACCTGGCACGCCCCTTGCGCGATCGCGTCCTGCTGGCGGGGCGCGGCATCGATGGTCGAAACTTCGCCGAACCACATGCCCTCGGCGGCGAGCAGCAGCAGGCAGCCGACGCCGCCCGGGCTCCACGCGATCAGGCGAACCCGGCCCTGCAGCATGGCGTACAGCCCGTCGGGCGCATCGCCTTGGCGATAGACCGCCTCGCCATCCTTGAGCCGGCGCACCTGCGCGGCGGCGGCCAGCTGCACCTGGATCGGATCGGCCAGGCTCGCAAACCATTCGCTCTTGCCCTGCATGGTCGCAAGGAACCGCGCTTCCTTTGTCATTCGATCATCCTTGGGCCGCAGGGAAATGTCGGCCAATCGACAAAGCGACCAGCCGGTCTGTGGCATCCTTGCGGCAATAACCACTGGAGAGACGCATGACCCTGAACGCCACGCAAGCCCCTGATTCCGTGGAAGCGGCGGAACGCCAGATCCGCATCGACCTGGCCGCGGCCTATCGGCTCGTCGCCCATTTCGGCTGGGACGACCTGATCTTCACCCATCTGTCCGCGCGCATCCCCGGCCCAGAGCATCATTTCCTGATCAACCCATACGACCTGATGTTCGAGGAAGTCACCGCGTCCAGCCTCGTGAAGATCGATGTCGATGGCAATCCGGTGAGCCCGACGCCGCACCCGGTCAATCCCGCCGGCTTCACGATCCATTCGGCGATCCACATGGCGCGCGAGGACGCGGCCGCCGTGATGCATCTCCACACCCCGCATGGCCAGGCTGTTTCGGCCATGGAGAGCGGGCTGCTGCCCCACACCCAGACCGCGATGATCGCCGGCAGCGGCCTGGCCTATCATGAATATGAAGGGCTGGCGGTGGATCTGGCGGAGCGGGAACGCCTGGTGGCTGATCTGGGAGACGCCAACCTGATGATCCTGCGCAACCATGGCACGCTGGTGGTCGGCAAGAGCGTCGCTGCCTGCTTCCTGCGTCTCTATTTCCTCGAGCGCGCCTGCGAGGCGCAGGTCCTGATGCTGTCGGCCGGTCGCGATGCGCTGCATGCTCCGCCGCCCGAGACGCTGTCCAAGGTCGCGCTGCAATCATCCCCTGCCGGTATGGGCCTGGTGGCAGAGCGGCTGGCATGGCCGGCGCTGCTGCGCAAGCTCGACCGTATCGACCCCAGCTACCGCGACTGACGGAAGGACTGGTGCGCGGGCCAGGCCGCGCACCAGTGTCTTAGTGATGATCAGGCGGTCGCGGCGTCTGCGGATGCCGACTGCTTGATCAGCGAGCGCGTCGTCGTCACGGCCTGGAACGCGGCCATGCCCATCAGATTGACGTCGGTGGCCACGGTCACGATCTGGAAGCCTTTCGCCGCCATTTCCGCGGCATAGGCGGCCGTTCCGTTCTGGATGCCGGCAATGAGATTGCGCGCACGCACGGCCGCGATCACGCGATCGTAGATGGCCAGGATTTCCGGCTCCTGACGATCGAGCACGGGCGCGAGCCCCATCGCCAGGCCAAGGTCGCTCGGCCCCACATAGGCGCCACTGATGCCCGGCACATCGAGGATCGCCTCCAGATTCTCCACCGCCTCGACCGTCTCGATCTGTGGCAGAACCAGGACATTGGCATTGGCGATCCCCTGATAGGGCGACGCCGTCCCATAGAAACCGGCGCGAACCGGCCCGTTGGAGCGGGCACCCTGCGGCGCATAGAGGCAGGCATCCACCAGCGCGCGCGCCTGCTCGGCATTGTTGACCATCGGGCAGATGATGCCCCATGCGCCCGCGTCCAGGATCTTGCCGATGATGCCCGGCTCGTTCCACGGCACGCGCGCCAGCGGCACCGGGCCGCGGCCATGCAGGGCCTGCAGGCTCTCTACTGCCGAACGATAGTCATGCAGCCCGTGCTGCAGATCGATCGTCAGGCTATCCCAGCCGGTCTGCGCCATGATCTCGGCAACATAGCTGTCAGGTGCCAGCAGCCACCCGTTGACGCAGACTTCGCCGCGCTTCAGGCGTTCGATAAGCGGGTTTGCCATAATTCCTCTCCAGTTTTTTGCGTGCTCAGAAATAGGTCCGGATCGATCCGATGACGTCGAACGCGCCATCGATCACGTGCAGCACCCGCCACTTGTCGAAAGTGAGGCACGGATGAGAGATGCCGAAGCCGATCATGTCGCCCACCCGCAGCGGGGATTCGTGCGGGATATCGAGAAACCCGTGCTGGTCGTTGAGTGCGATGACCTGATGGTCTGGCGTTAGCGCCTGCGGCGCCGACATGTCTGCGCTGGGGCGATGCCAAAGTTCCGGCTTGGGCATCTCGTCAAAGCCGACATCGCGCTTGCCCATGGTGACGATCGCGCGGCCGGGCTCTGGCATGGATTGCACATAGGCCCAGACGCGCAAGGCCGGGCTTGGCGCATCCTCGGCCAGCAGTTCGGGCGCCCGCATGTTCAGCAGGGAGAACAGGAACGTGTACAGGCCGGAGTCGTGCGTGATGTAGCAGCCGCTGCGCAGCAGCGTGGTGGTTCGGCGCTCCAACCACGCGGCGTTGAACGCGGTAACGACCAGATCGAAAAAGCCCGATCCCCCCGCGCTCAGCAGCACATCGTCCGAGGCGAACAGCCCTTCCCGGTCACACGCCTGTGCAAGCATAACAACCTGGCCCAGGAAGGCGTTCACGGCGTCGAGCGTGGATTCCAGGTCCGCCTTGCGGATAATACCTTCAAATCCTTCGACCCCGGCAAGTTCGAGGTACGGCGAGGCAGCCACTGCCCGCGCGACGGCAAGGCCCTGCTCCACCGTTCGGCATCCGGTGCGCCCGCCTTCAAAGCCCATTTCGACCAGCACCGGCAGCGCACGACGACCGCCTTTCCCGGCTGCGACGGCGGCGAGCTGTGTGACCAGATCGAGCGAATCGACCAGCGAATAGATGGCAAGCTCAGGATCCCGCTCAAGCTGATCCAGCACATAGGCGATGCCGCTGCGCCCGATCAGCTGGTTCGCCACAAAGATGCGCCGATGCCCGGCCGCCACGGCAACGGCGATCTGGTGGGGTGTCGATACCGTAATCCCCCACGCGCCATCGCGCATCTGCAGGTCGAACAGCGCCGGGGCGAGCGTGGTCTTGCCGTGCGGGGCCAGCGCCACGCCGTGCTCGGCCGCAAAGCTCCGCATCCAGCGACTATTGCGCTCCAGGCTCTCTCCGTCCAGCACCGCGACCGGCAGGGGAAGGTCTTCCCGCAAGAGATTCCAGCGCTTGCCCGCCACGTCTGCCAGCGGGATCGGTCCGCCGCCCCCCGGCACCCCCTTGTCCCAGGGCATGAGCGTGCCCGACAGATCACCATCGAAGCGCAGCGGGGTCTGCTCTGCGCCGCTCATGGATGCACCGCGACAACGGCCTCGATTTCGACCGTGATGTTCCCCGGCAGCGAGCCCACGCCCACTGCCGATCGCGCGTGGCGGCCAGCCTCCTCGCCGAACACCGCGCACATCAGGTCAGAGCAGCCGTCGATCACGCGCGAATGCAGCACGAAGTCCGGCGTCGCATTGACCATGCCGAACAGGCGCACCACGCGCCGGACGCGATCGAGCGAGCCGAGTTCCTGGCGTATGGCGGCAAGCAGCGAAAGGCCCACCAGCCGGGCATGCTCGCGCGCTTCGTCCGCAGAAACGTCGGCACCGACCTTGCCAAAGCGGTAGCCGGCCGCATCGCGCGGGCCTTGCCCGGAAAGATAGAGCAAGCCGCCATCGAGCAGGGCAGGCGCAAAGTTGGCGATGGAGGGGATCGCCGGCGGCAGCACGAGGCCGAGTTCCTCCAAGCGGGCTTCGGGTGAAAGCGATTGGGTCATGCGGCGCTGCCTTCCAAGAATTTGCGCCCGAAGGCGCCCAGGTCAGCCTCCCCGTTGGGGAAGGCAATAAGCTCAACCGCGCGCCCATCGGGATCGCGGACCGAGAAATAGCGGACGCCGAACATCTCGTCGGGCTGGTCCGCCACGCCGATGCGCACATCGGCCAGCGCCGCGAACGCGGCATCGATATCGTCCACGGTGAGCGCAGGCGTGATGGTATCGGCGCCAGTCTTGGCCTCGCGCTGCTCCAGTTCCAGCAGCAGCTGCCCGATCATGCCCTTTGCGTTCGGCACCGTCTCGGCCCTGCCGTCGTGGATCACCGCCATGCCCAGGCGATCGCGATAAAAGGCCGTGGTCACCGCCACGTCGGCCACGACGAGCGCGAGATGCGACAATCCCCTGATCCGAAAATGCCCGCCGCCGGCGGCTGTTGCCGCGGGTGCTTCTGGCTCCGCCATGCCCATCTTCCTTCTCCTGTCCGCACCGGACGAACCATCATATCCGCAGACCATTCAATCTGTATAGCTTTCACTATATTTTTTATCTGTCAATCCGCGCGTGGACGCCCTACCAAGGCTTGGGGGCACCTCTGTCAGGGCTGCGCCGCTTGCGAGAGTCTCCGCGCAGGCGGCACGCCGGCCCCATTGGGCGGGGGTGCCGTTGCCGTCGGTTCAGAGAGGAAGACGAATGCGGAAGACGAAGGAAAAGATTGTCCTTGTGACGGGTGGCGCAAGCGGCATCGGCGCTGCCATCGCGCGCGCTGCTGCCGCGCAGGGACACAGGGTGCTGATCGCCGACATCGATGTTGCCGGCGCGGAACGCGTTGCCCAGGACATCGGCGAGCGCGCGCAAAGCGTCGCGCTCGACATTACCTCGGACGCGCAATGGTCTGCGGCGCTCGACCTGGCATGGGCGCAGTACGGCCGGCTCGACGTGCTGATCAACAACGCGGCGATCGTGCGGACCGGCTATGTTCGCAACGTGGCGATGGACGATCATGCGCTGACACTCGAAGTCAATGCCATGGGGCCAATGCGCGGCATGGTCGCCACGTTGCCGCGCTTTCGGGAACAGGGGCATGGACACTTCGTCACGGTGTGCAGCATGACCGCGTTCCTGCCCTTCCCGGGGCTCGCCAGCTATGCCGCGGCAAAGTTCGCGCTGCGCGCTTTCCACCTTGGCCTGGCCATGGAAGAGCGGGATTCGCCGCTGAACTTCACGATCGTCCACCCCACATCGACGGAAACGCCGATGCTGGAGGCAGAGGCGGCCAGCGACGAAGTGCCCATGGCATTCCTCTCTGACGCGGTTAGTGCCGACTATGTCGCGCAAGTGGTGCTGGAGGCGATGCGCCGGCGCAAGCTGGAGGTGTTCATGCCCGCAGACCGTGCCAAGTTCGTGCGGCGGCTGGGTGGCAATGCGGCCGAACTGCTGAAGATTGCCGGCCAGGCCGAGCAGTTGGGCGCACATAACCTGGCGGAGCGCCGCAAGAGCAAGAGCGAAGCGGCCTGAAACAGCGTGCCTCGGCCCGCGTGCGCGGACCGAGGCACCTTCTGCAACGATGATCGGTCAGGGCAGGCCGGCGCCGGCCACATCCATTCGCACGGCATAGACCCGGGCCGTCCGCACGTCGCGCGCGATCGCCGGCGTCCTGCTGTCGGCGGTGAGGATGAACAGGGTGCGCCGGTCCTCACCGCCGAACATGCAGGCGATCGCTTCCTGCTCGGTCGCGATGCGATCGACCACTTCGCCGTCCCGACGCAGGCACAGCACTTCGCGGGATGTAGGCGAGGCAGCCCAGACGCAGCCGGCGGCATCCAGGCAAATGCCGTCGGGTAGGGCATCGTCGGGCAATCGCGCCCAGAGCCGCGGTTCGACCAGCGCGCCATCGGCTGCGATCGTCAGTTCGGTCAGCACGCGCGTGCCGCTTTCGGCAACGATCATCGTGGCGCCGTCGGGCTGGATGACCATGCCGTTGGGAAACCACAATCCGGCCGCCGCCGTCGACACCGTGCCATCGGCCGTAACCCGCGCGATGCTCGCGGTGCACGGCGAAATGGGATGAGTGTCGATATCGAAGCCGAAGTTGCCGACATAGGCAGTCCCGTCTGGCGCCACGATCATGTCGTTCGCGTGCCACGTGGCAATGCCTGACAGATCGGCATGCACGTCGAACACGCCGTTGCGGTGGCGCAGGATCCTGCGGTCGTGCATCGACACGACCAGCATGTCGCCATCCGGCAACCAGCCCAGGCCAGAGACGGGACCATCGTGTTCGGCCACAACCTCCCACCCGGTGCTTTCCGAATAGCGCAGCACGCGGTTGGCGTGCATGTCGGAAAGGTAGAGCGCGCCGTTGTGCCAGCGTGGCGCTTCGCCGAAGGCCAGATCGTCGGCCAGCAGCGTCAGGGTATGGGTCATGGTGGTTCGCTCGCTGAAGAGGGATTGTGCCTGGATCAGAAGTTTATCTTCGCGCCAACGCCATAGGTGCGCGGCGGCGCATAGTTGGGCTGGACGTAGCCGAACGGGCTGATGCTGTTGAACGCAGCGGTGGCGTAGTAGGTGTTGCCGAGATTGCGCACGAAGGCTGACAGCTCGAGCTGCGAGATGGTCAGCGCGACGCGTGCGTCCTGCGTCCAATAGGCCTGCTGCGTCGTATAGGGATCGTTGGTCGCGTCCAGGAACTGCCGGCCCTTGTAGGTGGCGCTGTATTGCAGGTCGATCGCCTGGCTTTCGCCGATCGGGATATGGTACTGCGCCTGCAGGAACGTGCTCAACTTGGGCGAGAACGCCAGCTGGTTGCCCGAATAGTCTGGCACGGTGGGATCGGCCACCAGCAGGAACCGCACGAGCTTGGTGTTCAGCAGACCCACCTGCGCGCTCAACGTCAGATTGCGGACCGGGCGAACGGTCAGGTCGATATCCGCGCCATAGGTGCGCGCCTTTTCGGCATTGGCCGCAAGATTGAGCGGCCCGATCGGGCTGGGCACCAGGGCAAACAGCTGCATGTCGCGATAATCGTTGTAGAACAGCGCGGCATTGAACGTGACGGCGCGATCGAGGAACGTCGTCTTGATGCCCACTTCGTAGGTTGTCACCTTTTCCGGCTTCACCGGGCGCTGCTGATAGGCGGCCTGGGCGGGGTCGGGGCTGAGAAAGCCGCCATTGAAATCGCCGCCCTTGAAGCCTGTCGTCAGGGTCGCATAGGCAAGAACGCCAGGCATCGGTTTGAAATTCAGGCCGATGCGATAGGAGAATGCGGAATTCTGCAGGCGGCTCGTGCTGTCGGCAACCTGAGCCAGTGGCGTGAAGTTGTCCATGCCGCCGCTCTGGTACTGCACCTGGCTGTTGAACAGGAACGAACGGCGCTCGTGGGTAAACCGGCCGCCGAGCACCAGGCGCAGCGTGCGGGTCAGGTTGTATTCGCCCTGCCCGAACGCGGCATAGGCGTCTGTCACCTGCGTATTGCGGGCAAACTGCCGGCTGGCCAGACCATCGCCCGCGCCAGGACCGTAAAACCGGTCGATGTCGAGCAGAAGCGCGTAATCCTGGTTCTGGTTCAGTCGCTCGTGCAGGTAATAGACACCCGCCACCCAGTTGTAGTTTTCCTTGGTCTGGTTGACGCGCAGCTCCTGGGTGAACTCGTTGCTGTTGTTGCCCCAGTTCACCTCCAACTCGCGATAGGGCGAGGAGTCGCTGTCTTCGGGCAGGAAGCGCTGGTTGTAATTATAGCCAGTCACGGACGTGACGGTGATCGTGCCCGGCGACCATTCGATCCGCCCGACAACGCCCCTGTCCGTCACTTTCAGATGCTCTGTCCGACTGGACGCGATGGAGTAGCGCTTGGGGTCGCTCGGCTGGTTGTAGATGTCGACGCACTGCGAGGCATAGGTTGCGGCGACCGAACAGACCACAGGCGATCCGGTTTCGACCGAGCCCGGCTCGAACGCGCCGAAATGCGCGTAATTGTCGGGCAGCCGATCGACATGGGACACATGCCCGACAACAAGAATGCGCAGATCCGGCGTCGGCTTGTAGAGCAGCGACGCGCGGAAGGACTCATCATCAGCGCCGTTCTGACGGCGATTGAGGAACGTGTTGTAATTGTACCCTTCCGAATAGTTCCGGACGAAGGCGAAGCGGGCCGAGAGCGTATCGCTCAGCGGGCCGCTAACCGCGCCGCTGATCTGCGAGGTATCGAAATTGCCGTAACGCGCATCGAGATAGCCCTCGAACGTATTTGTCGGCTTGGCCGTGATGAAGTTGATCGCGCCGCCCGAGGTATTCCGGCCATAGAGCGTCCCCTGCGGCCCCTTGAGCACCTCGACACGATCCAGGTCGAACATCGCGAAGGCCTGCGAGGTGGGAGCGCTGAGATAGAACTCATCCACATAGATGCCGTTCGGCCCGGAATTGTTGGAATTGTTCACGTTCAGCCCGATCCCGCGGATGGTGATCGCGGGCTGGTTTCCGGCGCCTTGCGGCAGGGAGACCACAACGTTGGTCGCAATCTTGCCGAGATCGGCGGCAGCCTCGACGCCCAGTTTCTTGAGCGAGTCACCCGAGAACGCCTCGATGGTGATCGGCACGTCCTGGATGTTCTCGCTACGACGCTGTGCCGTGACCACGATATCACCCTGGCCGACAGCGCCGCTCTGGCTCGACACTGGCGTGGTTTGGCCCGCAGCAGCCGGTGCGGTCTGGCCCAGCGCATGGCCGGGTAGCAAGGCTGCGACGATCAGTGCCATGGGCGCCGTCGCGCTTGCTGCGCCGATCATGCGATTGGTCTTGGTGCTTCTCCCCATCGATCTGCTCCTCATCTGTTTGTGACAAGTTAGCTAAAACTATCCATTTGGCAATAGGCCGATCGACAGGGAGGATCATGGATGCATTTCCCGCCGCCAGCTGTCGCGTGGCGGCGCTTTTTCGGTTAGGGAAAGGCATGGCAGGAAAAACGGAAACCGTCGCAGACACAGCGACAGGCGAGAATAAAGTTCTCAAGAAAGCGCGCGCATCGTCGGCTGGAAGCAAGGCCGCACGCCCCCGCGCGACTCCAAAGCGAGACGCCGCGCGCAACCAGGATCTGGAAGACACGAAGGTGGTTCCGCGCTCGCGCAGGGCGATCGAAACCTATGAGAAGCTAATCGCCGCGGCCGGCGAATTGCTGGGCGAAGTCGGGTTCGAGCGGCTGACGACCAACGCGATCTGCGAACGCGCGCAGCTCACCCCACCAGCGCTCTATCGCTACTTCGATGACAAGTATCAAATCATCGAGGAACTCGCCACGCGGCTGCAAAAGCGGCAGTTTGATGCCTTTGCCGTCTGGCTTTTCAAGAATGGCGCGACGCTGGACACCAGCGAAAACCC
The DNA here is from genome assembly GCF_003058045.1 of Novosphingobium sp. GV079. NCBI lineage: Bacteria > Pseudomonadati > Pseudomonadota > Alphaproteobacteria > Sphingomonadales > Sphingomonadaceae > Novosphingobium > Novosphingobium sp. GV079. The sequence continues at coordinate 68,781 of NZ_QBUE01000014.1, forward strand.
GATCCTGCTGGCAGACTGGTTTCGCACCGCGTCCGAGATCATCGAAACGCAGCCCGGCGGCGTGTGGACCATCCGCGCGATGCGCGCGCTGCCCCATCTTGCCCATGTGCGGCTGGAATGGCAGCGGCGGTTCACCGACCAGATGTTCCGGTTTTACCGCCCAGCCATCACCGACCTTTCCGATGAAACGCTGTGGGCCAGGCTGCGCATTCGTGCCGAATTCGGCTTCGTGGTCGATGAACTGGCCCTCGAAGAAGACCGGGTTGCCCGCTCGACCCTGTTCAAGGAAGCTGCCCTGATCCTCACCGGCATGAGCCGCTTGACCACGTCATGAGCCGGACGGCGGCGACACGCCATTGACAGGTGTATAGTTTTAGCTAGCCTCAATGCGTCGGCGGTCCACCGGCGAGGAGAGCGCGTATGGCTACATCGGTGAAGCGTCGGCAGGCCTGGCTGCTCGATCCGCCGTCGCACCGCGAGCTTGCAGCGGTGATGGCGGTGGGGACCTTTGCCCTGGTGATCGCCGGCATTCAGCCGCTGCTGTTCGGGGCATTGGTAAACGAAGGCCGGATATCGGCCGCGGGCCTGGGCGGCGCGGTGACGGTGGAGTTCCTTGCTCTTGCCTCCGGGGTGGCGCTGGCCAGTGCCAGGCTTCAGCCGGTTCATCTGCGGCTGCGCGGGCTGCTTGCGGCCATGGCGCTGATCGCTGCCAACGTGATGAGCATGCGCCATGCAGCGCCGCTGCTGTACGTCGATCGCGGGATTGCCGGATTCAGCGCGGGGGTTTTGCTGTCGATCCCTTCGCTTCTGCTGGCGCGCTCGCGTAATCCCTCCAAGCTCGGCGCCGTGCTGATGGTGTTGCAGGGATTGGTCCAAGTGGCGTTTTCGGCGCTCCTGCCGCTCACCTTGATGCCGGCCTGGGGCGCCAACGGTGGGTTCCTGGCGCTGGCCGGCACTTCGACGCTCGCGGCGGTCTTCGTGCTTGGCGTGCCCAACCGGCTGCCCGCCGTCGCCGACGATCACTCCGATGGGGAGCCCGCGCAAAAGCTGCCACCGGCCGGCGCGCTCAGCCTGCTGGGCGTGGTGCTGGTCTACGCCTTTGTCTTCGGCTTCTTTTCCTACCTCGGGCAAATCGGCACGGAAGCCCACCTCGGATCAGACCTGATCGGCCTCGTCCTTGCAGTGACGGTGGCAGCCTCGATCGTGGGGTCGCTGCTGACCGCCGCGATCGCGCCGAAGGTTTCGTTTTTCCGGATCTACGGCATTTCGGTGGCGTGCAACGCGGCGCTGATCGTCATCCTGTTTCAATTGCCCGGGCCCATCGGCTTTGCGCTGTGCGCCGTCTGCTTCGGCGTGTTCTGGGGCCTGCTGATGCCGTATCAGCTCAACTTCACCGCCGAAGTCGATCCCACCCGGCGGGCCACCTTGCTCGTCCCCGGCGCCCAGGCGCTCGGTGCCAGCCTTGGCCCGCTGCTGTGTGCCCTGAGCGTTACGGCCACCGACAGCAGAGGGGCATTGATCGTCGCGGGCGCCTGTCTTCTCGGCTTCCTGGTCATCGTCATGGGCCTCCATGCCCGCCAGCGCCGGCTTCTGTCCCATCCCGAGCTGTTCCCTTCGACCTGACGCGTTGCTGGTCGTCTGACCGCCGCAGGGCGAAGGCAGCGCCAGCACTTATCCGGTGGCGTGCAAGGGCTCGGCCAGGCCCAGCAGCGGCGGCTCGATGCAGTTGCGCCCGCGCTGCTTGGCTTTGTAGAGCGCGGCGTCGGCGCCTTCGATCAGCACATTGAGATCGAAATCATCCGTCAATGCGCCTGTCGCAATGCCGAAACTGGCAGTGACAAAGGGCGGCCCGATCGGTGCCTTGTGCGGTATGCGCCGCGCGGCAATTTCGCGCCGCATGCGTTCGGCAACAAGGATCGCGGTCGGCTGATCGATGTCGATGAGGAAGACAATGAACTCCTCCCCGCCGAACCGGCATACCCGGTCACCCGTCTTGCGCGCCTCGGATACCAGCAACCCCGAAATGCGGCGCAGGCAATCGTCCCCGGCAAGGTGGCCGAACGTATCGTTATAGGCCTTGAAGTGATCGATATCGACCATGACCACGGATACCGGCCGGCCGACATGAACCTGCCGCTGGATAGTGACCCACTGTTCCAGGGCACGCCGATTGCCCAGCCCGGTCAGCGGATCGATGATCGACAGTTCCTCGAAAACCTGCGCGCACAGGCGATCGCGAACCGAACGCAGCCAGCCGCGCCGCTCCATCTTTTCCAGGCTGTAGAGCGCCACCAGCGCGAAACCGACAAAGGCGAGCGAGAGGAAGGCGGATGCGCCTTTCGACTGTACCGAGGCGTCTTCGAGACTGGCCAGGGTCAGGAGTTGGACAGTCACCGTGGTGGCCGCTGCCAAGAGGGCGTAGCGCCATCGCAGGCGCAGCACCATCACCGTGAACATCATGACGAACAGGATGCCCAGATGGTAGTTCTCGCGCAGCGGGCTCGCACTGGCGACGACCAGCATATAGATGGAAAGCGCCATGATCGTGGAGAGTGCCACCTGCAGCCCCTCGCGCACGGCGGCGGGAGGATGGCGCGCGGTTATCCAGACCGCCGCGACCGTCAGGCTGGTCACCAGCCCGAACCGCAGGACCAACGCCAAGCCAAATGCATCGGGCAGGGAAAAATAGTCGAGCACGATAAGCGAATCGAACAGCGCCAGGGACAAGAGCGCCATGCGCACATACCAGCGCACCCGCACCGGCCCGGTCTCCTGCTCGAACTGCTCTTCCAGCGCGCGCGGAAAGCGCAGCGCAAAGCCTCTCTTGTCCAGCGCCTGATCGATCAGCGCGAACTGCAGATCGACCGCACTCTTGCCGTGGAGGTCGTCCATCCCGTGTCTACCCGCAGCAACTCCCATTTCAGGGTACATCGGCTGCAAGAATGAATTGTTAACAGGCGGGTTTTTGAGTGCCTTGATCCACGGCCAATCCCAATCAGCGGCAGGCGCAATTCTGGATCGGCGTGGCTCTCCAGAACGGCTGACGTATGGCCTCTGCCACCGCTTTCCTCAGCCAGCGGAGGGCGGGATCCTGCGATTGACGCGCGCGCCACGCGATGTGGATGGCAATTTCCGGCAGGGCAACCGGCAGCTCGTGGATCGTCAGATGGGCCTTCTCCTCCTCGCGCAGGATCGCCGATGGCACGACTGCGAGAAGATCTGACCCGATCACGACGCTGGCAACGATCAGGAAATGCGGCACGCGTAGCATGATGCGGCGGCGCAGACCCATGGTTTCGATGAGCGAGTCGACATTCGCCCCGGTACCTTGGCCGATATCCACGCCGACATGCGGCAGCGTCAGGAAAGCCTGAAGCGTCATTCCGCCAGACAGTGCCGGGTGCGCGCGATCGGCGATGCAGACCATTTTCAGCGTCTGGACAGGCTCGCAGTGCAGGCGTTCGGGCAGGTTGGGAAATACGCCCAGGCCAAGATCGGCCGCGCCGGATAGCAGGTGCTCGGTCCCCTCGCGCGCGCCCGATGCCAGCAGGTCGATGTCCACGCCAGGAGCGCTGGTCCGCAGGCGGGGAATCAGGTTGGGCAGCAGGTGCGCTGCACTCGCATCCGACATGGTAAGCGTGAAGCTGCGCTCCGCCGTGGCCGGCTCGAACTCGGGCTCGGTGTCCAACGCGGCGCGCAGCCGGTCGAGCGCACCGCCGATCGGGTCGGCCAGGGCCAGCGCGCGCGGGGTTGGATCCATGGCACCGCCGCGGCGGATAAACAGATCGTCGCCCAGTACCCCGCGCAAGCGACGCAGGGCGTGGCTCATCGCTGGCTGGCTCAGCCCGACCCGATCACCGGCGCGCGAGAGATGGCGGTCCTTCATCAGCGCATCGAAGATGACCATCAGGTTAAGGTCGAGCGAAGCCAGGTTGAGCGGAGCCGTCATGCCCCCGGCTATAGCAGCAAGGGATCATCACTGAAAACGAGGGAAATGCCCAGATCATTCACCATGCGAATAATGTGGTGCGAACATGCAATTTGCCCAACCCCGGCAAACCAGGCTTAATCGCCCCAACAAGGCCCAAGAGAGCCACGAAGGGGAGAAATGATGAAGGCACTATTGCTGGTCGGCACTGCGTTTGCGGCGGTGTCGCTTCCCGTGACCGCAGCCGCGCAAGTCGCCACGCCTGGCACTGCCGTGGCGCCTGCAGCCACTGCCCAGGCCGAACCATCCGGGCAAACCACCGGGCTTGCCGAGATCGTCGTCACGGCGCAGCGCCGGGTCGAAAACGCGCAGCGCGCCGCCGTGGCGATCGATGTCGTTTCGCCAGGGGAACTGACGCGCGCCGGAGTGGTGACGGCAACGACGCTCAACGCCACGGTTCCCGCGCTGACGGTGCAGCAAGGCGGCGGCGCCAACACGACGTTCTTCGTGCGCGGCGTCGGCAACTTCACCAACAACGGCTATTCCGACCCGGCGATCGCGTTCAACCTCGATGGCGTCTATCTGGGCCGGCCGACATCGACCACCGGCACGTTCTTCGATCTGGAACGGATCGAGGTGCTCAAGGGGCCGCAAGGCACGCTGTACGGCCGCAACGCCACGGGCGGGGCCATCAACGTCATTCCGGCCAAGCCCAAGCTGGGCGAGCGGTCGGTCTCGCTTTCGGGCGGTTTCGGCAACTACAATGCCATTGACGTCGAAGCAGCGGCTAATCTGCCGATCGGTGACAATGCGGCGTTCCGCCTGGCCGGTAAGATCGTGAACCGCGACGGCTACAACCAGGACGGCACGTCTGATGAAGTGGGCCAGGCCATCCGCGCCCAGTTGCTCGTCCGCCCGAGCCCCGGCGTGACCGTAAGGATCAGCGGTGACTATTCGCATCAGGGCGGCCGGGGCGTTGGCGGCAGCTATGTCGGCACGGAAAACTTCACGCCGGGCACGCCCGCAACCGCGACATCCCCGGCGAACTACACGTTCGCGCCGGCAAACGTCGATCCGTACAGTGGCCTCCTGTCGCGTTCGGGCAGCGCCTATTTTGCGCAAGCGGTCATTCCCGGCACGTTCATCAATCCGGCGCCGCTGGTGCGCCCCTATCTCAACAACACCTACTGGGGCCTGACCGGCGAGGTTAATGCCGATCTGGCCGGCGGCACGCTCACTATCGTGCCGGCCTACCGGCACTCCAAACTCGACAACCTGTTCAACGGCCCGTCGTTCAGAGGGTCGCTCAACCGCGAGAACGACAGCCAGTTCAGCGGTGAAATGCGCTTCCAAGGTCCGCGGGTCGGTCCGTTCGACTGGTTGATCGGCGGCTACTACTTCGACGAAACCGTCAAGGGGCAGTATGGCATCAACCAGTACCAGATCATCTCCTTCCAGGATTTCACGTCGAAAACCAAGTCTTACGCCACCTTTGGACGGGTAACCGCCCATCTTGGCGATGCCCTGCGGTTTGTCGCGGCCGGGCGCTACACGCACGACAGCAAGACGTTCAACGGTAGCTCCGACACGCTCGTCGAACTGTGCAACAATGCGCCGCCGCCGTTCGGCACCGGCTGCTTTGGCGGGCCATCGCTGCCGGTTGTCCAGACCCTTGCCCAGGTGCCAGGCGTACCTGCCCTGCCCGGGCCAGCCAACGCGGTGCCCTATGGTTCGGCCGGCAACATCCTGTTCTACATTCCCAACCAGGTGAATGCCGCGATCAGCAAGGGCCGCGTGACCTATCGCCTGGCCGCCGAATACGATGTCGCGCGCGCATCGCTGCTCTACGCCAGCTATGAAACGGGCTATCGCTCGGGTGGCTTCTCCAACGCCCCAGGGCACGAAACCTTCGCCCCGGAATATGTCGAGGCGTGGACGCTCGGCTCGAAGAACCGGTTCTTCAACAGCCGCGTGCAGTTGAACATCGAACTGTTCCACTGGCGCTATCGCAACCAGCAGGTGTCGCACTATGGCCTGGATGCCAACAACGCCACCAACTACTTTACAGAGAACATCGGCAGCTCGACCATCAAGGGTGTCGATGTGGAAGCGCAGGTTCTGGTTACGCGCAACACGCGGTTGAGCGGGACGGTCCAGTATCTCGACGCCAAGGCCACCAGCTATACCTACAACACGCCCCGTGATGCGGCTTCACCCCCGCCGGCCGTGGGCTGTGCCGTAACGCCGACAACTGCGGGCGGCGCGGCTGTCTACGCGATCGATTGCGCCGGCAAGCCCAGCTACAATTCGCCGCGCTGGTCGCTCAACGGCGGGATCGAGCAGACGATTCCGCTCGGCGATCGCAAGCTCGTGCTGAACGGCGATGCCCGCTACCGGTCCAACAGCGTCGTCGGTTTCGAATATCTCGCGCAGCAGAACAGCGGTTCGTTCTGGACATTCGATGCCTCGGCCACGTTCGGATCGACCGACGAACGCTGGTCGATCACCGGCTATATTCGCAACATCACGAACCAGGCGGTGCCACTGTTCACACAGTACGTGGCGCCAGCCGGCGGTGTGCTGTCGTCGGTCTATGCCCCGCCCCGGACGTATGGCGTGCGCCTTGGATACAAGTACTGATCACGCCGGAGAGAACGTGATGCTGAAGATGATCATCGGCGGGCGCCGCCGCGCGGGAATGACTCACCGCGACTATTCCCGCTATGCCGAGCAGGTTCATGGTGCAACGGTGGCGCATAACCCCGGCTACATGACGAGCTACATCCAGAATCACGTTCTCGATGCAGTCTATGGCACCCATGCGGCAGGATGGGTGGCCGGGCCCGACTTTGACTCGTTCAGCGAGATCAGCTTTCCCGACGGGGCAGCGTTTGCCCGTTCGATCGCCGATCCCTATTACCGCGAAACCATCCAGCCCGACGAGCTCAACTTCGTCTGCCACAGTGCCATCATCCTGCTGGCCACCCGGACGCAGGAGGTTGGGGTACGCGTGCCCGGCGCCGCCCCGCTCAAGCTCATGCGGTTCATTGCCAGTAACGATGCGTCGTCGCCTGCCGCGTTTGCCCAGGCCTGGGCGCAGGAGGCCGGCCGCATCGCCGATCATCCGGCCCTTGCCCCGTTCCTCCGGCGCATGACCCGCAGCATCAGCATCGCGGGAGAGGCCGACGCCAACCTTCCCGCCAACTTCATCGCCAATGCGCCGCTCAGCCCCTTTGCCGGGGTGGAAAGCCTGTGGTTCGACAGTGATGACACGTGGCGCGCGATCGATGCCTATCGCGCGGTGATCGAGGAACCCCAATCACACCTTTCTGGCCTGCTGGACCGCCGGCAGGAAGCGCTGTTCGTGGTCGAGGAGCGCACGATCGTGGCCGATCACACGGCACCCAACTCAGCAGTGGAGATGACGTGATGGCTCGCTTTGTTCAAAACCGCTGGTATCAGTTCGCCTGGGCCGATGAAATTGCCGATGGTGCCGTGCTGACCCGCACGGTGCTGGATATTCCCATGGTCGCCTTCCGCACCGACGCCGGCAAGATGGCCGTGCTCGACAATCGCTGCCCCCACCGCTTTGCGCCGCTCAGCGAAGGCAAGCGAGAAGGCGACACCATCGCGTGCCCCTATCACGGCCTGGTGTTCAATACCGCCGGCCAATGCGTCCGCAACCCGCACGGCGCGGCGACCTCGACGCTTGCGGTCGCCAGTTTCCCGGTGCTGGAGCGGCATAAGGCGGTGTGGATCTGGGTCGGCCAACAAGAGCCGGACGAAAACCTGCTGCCCGATCTTTCCTTTATCGATGCCGCGCCGGAAACGGCACAGTTGCGCCTGCACACCGCGGTCCAGGCCAACTACGAACTGCTCGCCGACAATATCCTCGATCTGAGCCACGCCGATTATCTGCACGCCAGCAGCCTGGGCAGCGGGTTCAACACGCGGGCCAAGTCGACCGTGGAAGAACATGCCGATCACTTCTCCATCGCCTGGCGTTCGGACAGCGACGATGCGCCGCCGGCCTTCAACCTGGAATCGCCGGCCAAACTGTGGACCGAGGTGGATTGGTATGCGCCGGCGCTGATGGTCCTGCGCGCTGGCGGGCATCCGGTGGGCAAGCCCGAGCGCGGCATCGACACGCTCAACCTGCACAACATGACGCCCGAAACGCTGACCAGCACGCACTATTTCAGCTGCAACACGCGCAATTTCCTGATCGATGACGCCGCGTTCAACGCTGTCCTGCGCGAACAGCTGATCCACGCTTTCCAGGTCGAGGACAAGCCGATGATCGAGAAGGTCCAGCGGCAGATGGGAACGCCGGACCTGTGGTCGCTGGGGCCAAAGATGCTGCCGATCGACAAGGGCGCCGTGCTGGCCCGCCGCCGTGTTGCCAGGCTGATCGAGGCTGCCGAATAAGGCCGCGAGCCCGGCGCGGATCGATCGCCGCGCCGGGCTTGTCCACTATTTCCGAAACATGTCTATTGCGATGGCATCGGCCATCGCCTGGTAGCCCGCATCGTTGGGATGTAGCCAGTCGCCCGACTGCAGATCCGTTCGCATCCTCTTGGGACGAAGCGGGTCGCGTATAACCGCGTCGAAATCGATCACGGGGCCATCGCCGGGGTTGTTTCTGATCCAGGCGTTCACCGCCTGCCGCGTCGCTTCGCCCGCCTCGGAATAATAGTCGGCGCCTTCGAACGGCGGTATGGTCGCCAGGTGAACCTTGATCCCATGGGCGTGGGCCCGCGCGGTGATCTGTTGATAGGCCGCGATCAGCGCGGCGGCCGGCGTTTCGGGCGCGCTGCCGATATCGTTGATACCCTCCAACACGATCAGGTCGGTAACCCCTGTCATGGCAAACACATCCCGATCGAGCCGCGCCAGGGCTGGAACCCCGAAGATCGCCACAGGATCAGGCGCAAGGACGCGATTGCCGCTGATCCCCACGTTGACCACCGCCGCAGACGCAAGGTCCGCCGTCCCATGCAGTCTCGCGGCGAAAAAGTCTGGCCACCGTCGGTCGGCGCCGGGGGTCGACATATAGCCGTCGGTGATCGAGTCCCCCAATGCCGCGATTACCCGGCCCGGTGGGCCCTGCACCTCGACCGCCGTCAAGAACGGGCGCGCCGGAGAGCGGGACGCCGGGGTAAACGCACGCGTGGTGTAATCGCCGGGTGGCGAGAGCAGCGTATAGGCCTGCCCATCGGCGTGGCACGTGCATGCGACCTTCTCGTCTGCGACGTATATCGCCACGCTGAGCTGGGCGCGCGCGGGAACGCGGATCGCGATGGCATCGCTGACCAGCGGTGATCCGGGCGCCACGGTAAAGTCGGCGTTGCCATTGGCGGTCACCACCCGCGGCTCGCCAACCGTCTTGGCCCCTGCCGCATCGAGCAGGCGAACCGTCACGCGACCAATGTGCAACGGCGCCGCACCGAACTCGTTGGACAGGCGGAGGCGAACCGCATCGCCACCCGCGCTCAGGCGGATGACCTGAACGATCGTCTGGTTCGCGATGACCGGACTGACAAATTCCGGCGGAACACCGGGGCCCGCCTGCAACGACGGCGCGGGTGATGCCGTCCAACTCGCCCGCCATACCTGTGCGCCCGCCGGCGCTCCTGCCGCAAAGGCAGCCACGATCAGCGCAGCAGCGCGAACAGCCATCCAGGGCATCGTGCCGAACACTCCTGCAAAAGATTCATCACGCATGGGCCGGCGCGATCACACGTCCTGGCCGACCCATGCTTGCAACGATGATCAATAATGGAACGAAACCTGCACGCCATAGGTGCGCGGCGCGCCCACCGTCTGCGTGATCATCCCGAACGGCGCCGTCTGGTCGGCCGCGCCGATCGCGTACTTCTTGTTGGCAACGTTGCGGACATAGGCACCGATATCGAAGCCATGCTTGTTCTGGTAAACAATGTTCAGGTTATGAATCCAGTACCCGCTCTGGGTGATATAGGGATCGTTGGTCGAGTCGAAATACTGGAAGCTGCGATAACTTGAATTCCAGCGAAAATTGAGATCCCCATTCAACGCGTCGAGCGGAATCTTGTAGCTGGCGGTTCCGGAAAAGCTGAACCGGGGCGCATTGGCAAGACGATTGCCATCGAGCGGCGTGGCGCCCTCGAACATCGGCAAGCCTGCGCTGATGATCTTGGCATTGAGCCACGCCGGCGCCAGGGTGAACGTCAAGCCGCGAACAGGGGCGGCGGTCAGTTCCACCTCGACGCCCTCGGTACGTGCCTTGTGGGCATTGGCCAGAACCTGTGTGATCTGTTCGATCGGCCCGGCCGCGGTGTTAACGGTCTGCGGAACCTGCGCGAAGATCTGCTCGTCGATATAGTCGTTGTAGAACAGGGCAACGTTGAAAATCAGGCGGCGATCAAACCAGCTGGTCTTCGCCCCGATTTCATAGGCCGTCACCCGCTCGGGCTTGACCGGCTGCAGCTGAAACAGCGCTTGCTCGGGGTCGCTGCTCAGGAAGCTGCCGTTGAACACGCCGCTTTTGAAACCGGTCGCGACGCTGGCATAAGTCAGGATCGCATCGGTCGGGCGATAGCTGACCGCAGCGCGCCAGGTGGCGTTGGTGTTGGTCTGGGTCTGGTCCGAAGAAATGAACCCTTCCAGCGGGCCGAAATTACCGCGACCGCCGGACTGGTATTGCCGCGACGCGTCATACTCGAACGTCTTGCGTTCGTGAGTCAGCCGGCCCCCAAGCGTGAACGTCACGTTGCCCAGCGTATAGTCGGCTTGGCCGAACGCAGCCACGGAATCGGTTTTCTGATGGCTGTGGTCATAGGCACGCTGGGCGATGCCATCGAAATTGCCGGCGCCAGCCGGAATGCCGAAGCCGCCGTAGAGATCACCATCGATGAAGAGATCAAGCGGTTGATCCTGCCGGAGATCTTCGTGGAGGTAGTACAGGCCGAACACCCAGTTAAATTTTGCGGAGGTGTACGCCGCGCGCAATTCCTCGGTGTAGGTGTTGGTTTTCACGCCAAATGTCGCTTCGACCAGGTTGGCCGGGTTGGCGTCGCTGTCCTCGGGGAAGTATTTGTCGTTGTGCTGAAAGGCCGAAATCGAGGTCAACGTCACGTGGCCGAGGTCGTAGTCGATCCGGGCGGTTTCGTTGAGATTGAGGTTCCGCAGATACTGCGTGCGGTTGTATTGGCCGCGATAGAAGTTGGACGGCGTGCCGAAGCCGAACATATCGACGCAGTTGCCGGCATAGGCATCGGTGACCGAGCACACCACCGGCGCCGGATCGCTTTGCGTGCCAGGCTTCAACGTGCCGATGTGGCGATATTCGTTAGGCACGTTGTTGACCAGGCCGGCGGTCGAGCTGAGCAGGATTTTCAGGTTCGGCGTCGGCTTCCACAGCAACTGTGCGCGCACGGCCTTGCTGTTCGTGCCATTGGCGGAAATGCCGTAGAAGTCGTTGTGCATGAAGCCGTCGGAATGATTGTAGACGACCGCAATGCGCGCACTGAGATTTTCCGTAATCGGCCCGCCGACCGCGCCGGTGACAAACGTGGTGTTATAGTTGCCCTGCTCGATATGGACGTCCGCCGTCAGCTGGTCGGTCGGCTTTTTCGACGTGAACAGCAGGGCGCCGCCGCTGGTATTGCGCCCATAGAGCGTGCCCTGCGGCCCCTTGAGCACCTGCACCTGGTCGAGATCGAAAATCGCAAAGCTCTGCGCCGAGGGCGCGCTGATATAGACATCGTCAATATAGACGCCGTTGGGGCCAGCGTTGTTGCTGTCAAAGTCATTGAGGCCAATGCCGCGAATACTGATCAAGGGCTGGTTGCCGACCCCCATGGGGCTCTGGATCATGAGGTTCGGGGTCGCCTGGGCGATATCCTCGGTGCTCTTGACGCCGATCGACTGGAGGTCCTGGCCGGACAGCGCCTGGACGGACACCGGCACCTTCTGAATATCTTCGTTTCGGCGCTGCGCCGTGACCACGATCACACCGACCTGGTTGGAATCCGGGGCCACGGCTACCGCCGTGGTCGCAGGGGCCGCCTGGGCGGCAGCGCTTCCAGCATATCCCAGAACCATCATCGCGCTCGTCATCAACAGCGTTCGATTTAGCAACTGCTCGGACATAAGCCCCCCTCATATTTTGTTGTGGACCGTGGCCTTTTCGCAGTGGGCGAATGCGGCCTCATTGCGATAGCTAGTGCTATTGAAACATGTTCGACATACCTTGGCAATAGGGGAATAATGGGGCGGTGGATTTAGCGTGACTGGACGCATCGCAACCCGCACAAGACCGCCGAAAATCCAGCTATCCGGTATCGCCTTCCCGGTGCCCAAACGCAGCAATTATCGCCGTCGTCCCGATTAGAGCAGGACCGCCGGCGGCGCGTCCAAACCCGGCAAAAGGGCGACTCGATCGCTGTAGAGTCGCCCCTTTTTGTGCGCATTTACAGCACTATAGTATGATCACTGCGGATTGGAGGCTCGCTGCCAGACTGGCGCGCCCTGGCGATGTCACCGCAAATTTGGCGAATCGAATCACGAATGATCGCTGCAGGATCGGTGACGCTGCGGCACAGGCCCGCGACGCTGCTGAAAAGCAGCCCCGAGCACTGCCGAATCCCTTATATTATGATAGTCTATGCAATCGTTATTTTCGGCCGCTTTCGACGTGCCTGACGATCATGCATGGGGCGCGGCCTGGCCGCCTGCGACGCGTGATCGCGTCACATAGAGACCGACGATGAGCAGAGTCGCGCCAATGGCCAGCAATGCGCATAGCTGCAGCACGCGGCCCGCACTGGCATCATCAGCCAGCGTGGATGCAGCGAGCGGCCCCAACCCTGATCCGACCAGGACCGCGGACGGGACCAACAGTGCCGTGCGGCGCGTCGGGTCGTTTTCGATCGACAACGGCGTCAGGAATGGGGTGATGAAAATCCATACCGCACCAAACAGCGTTTCGAGCACGAAAAAGACGGTGGCCCCTGGCGGAGTGGACAAAATGAACAGCACGGCGCTCAATGCGATGCTCGAGACGATCAGCGAGACAAACCAAGGCAGGCGCCGGGCAAGAAATATCGCGGCAAAGCCACCCACCACCTGCGCGCCCAGCGACGCCGGCACCGCAAACGCAACCTGCTGCGGTGTCATGCCGGCCTGGCGGCCAAGCGGCTCGAAATAGACCCATGCCCCAACGATGCAGCTTTGGATCAAAAGCGACGCCGCCAGGACAACCCACCCCCGCAGCGGGGGCAGACCCGATACCTGCGCGGGATCACGCGGCAGCGGATTCAAGCGCTTGGGCAGCAACGGAACCAGCAGCATCGCGGCAGCCGCCAGGACGGCGATCGTTACCGGCACGCCATCGCGGGCATTGGGAGCGGCGATGGCAAGGCCGGTGGAGGTGGCGAACTGAACGATCGCCTGGGTCAACAGAAACGCAGCCGACAACGCCGTAGGGCGCGCGGAACGGACAATGACGCCGGTGGTCATCCACACCAGCACACCCGCCGACAGGCCGACCAGCCCACGCACGAAAAGAACGCCCAAGCCGCTGGTCCAAACCGTTGCGAAATTGAGCGACGCGACCAGCGCCAGGGCAACGAGCGTGGAAAGCCAGACCGAAACGCGCTCGAGAAACGACTCGGCAATGACGACGCCGATACCGATCGAGACCAGTTCGGCTGCCGCGACATGGCCCACCTGGGCCGCCGAAAGACGGTCAGCGGCGAGCAGCGCCCCGAAGAAGACCGGCTGGACGCCGGCAATGACGAGCCCGACCGTACCGATCAAGAGCGCTGCTGCCATTGCGCCCCGGCTGGAGGCGCTTCGCCCCGCGTTCGCCTGGCTATCTGCTGTCACCGTGCCGCTCCTTTTTGCAAGGTCAAGGTACTGTTATTCCAAACTTCGCTCCGTCGGCATCGGCAACACAGTATGGCCATCGGGTGGCGCGCAACGCCCACCGCCGCCCTGGGTCAACTTGCCTTCTCGTCGCCTGTTGCTGCCTCGACGGTCACACCCAGCAGGTTGCGATAATAGAGACTGACCATGTTCGCGTACTCGCGCCCGATCTCGTCGCCCCACTCGGGCATGTCGGAGATCAGATCATTCGTCGCACTGCCCAGCGCCGTGCTCAGCAGGGTCGCGGCTCTCAACCGCGTTTCGTCCACGCCGGGATATTGCGCGTGGAGCTTGGCAAAGAGCACGTCGGAAACAGCCTGCGTCGAGCCGATCCGCACCTCTTGCAACACGGGCACCGCCCGCATGACCCGCAAGATCCATTCGCCGCCCGGAACTCTGCGCGCGGCCCGCCGCACCTTCGTCAAAAGATCCAGGCGATGTTCGACAACCTGCTCGAGCGGACCATCGAAACCGAGTTGCCCGGTCGCGATCGAGCGGAACACGACACGATCCTCGGCCTTCATCGCCCGATCGCCCATCTCCCTGAGAATGGCATACTTGTTTGGGAAATACCGATAGAGCGCAGGCGGGGTCAGTCCCGCACGCTCGCAGATCATATTGGTCGAAAGACGTTCGATGCCCACCTCGCCAAGCAACTCGCCGGCGACCTTGAGAATGATTTCAAACGTGACCTTGGAGCGATCCTGCGACGGCGCGAGCTTGGTATTGAGTTCGACATCCTGGTCGCTCCCGCTCTTTGCTCTTCTCGGCCGTGCCATCGCTGTTCCTTGAACTTTCAGATTACCTCCTGATCCACTATCCGCAGTGCCGGGCAATATCCAGCAATCGCTAGGAAGACGCGCCAACACTCCGCGACAGCGCCATGGTTTCGTCAAAGCTGGACAGCGCGCCGACCGTGCCCAAGCCCATTGCCACTTGCGCCGCGGTTGCCGTCGCGAAACGAAGCGCCGCTTCTTCATCAAGGCCCCGCAGCCGCCCGGCATGGAACCCCACGCAGAAGGAATCGCCGCAGGTTGTCGTGTCGACAGGATCGATGGGCAAAGCGGGCACCTGCACCGCGTAATCCGGCTTCAACAGGATGGCGCCTTCGTGGCCAAGCTTGAAGACGCATCCCCCCGCGCCCATTGCAATGAACCGATCGGCTGCCGCGCGCAGATCGTCATTGCCGTGCAGGTGCAGCACTTCGGCAAGGCTCGGCATGAAGAGATCGACATAAGGCAGGATGCGGGCAAGATCCTCCATCGTCCCCTCACGCGGGGAAACAAGATCGCAGGTCACGAACGCGCCCGCCGCCTTTGCCGCCTTCAGGATCGCGACGGCCTGTTCTCCAATGCCAGGGAAGTTTACCGCTCCCCAATGAATGGCCCGGATCTGGGGCAGCGCCGCTGCCAGGTCCTCATGCAGGGGCGTGACCATGCTCGCGCCGACCATATGATAGGTCGAACGTTGGCCGATGCTGCGCACGGGAAGCACCGTCGAGGAGGTGGGAAACTGCTCGTTGGTGACGAGGAAACGAAGATCGACCCCGGCCTTCTCCAGGCCATGGCGAACCGCAACCCCCTGCAGATCGTCACCGATTGCCGATGCAAGGGCGACCTTCAGCCCGAGCTTTGCGGCAACCATGGCAGCCCCGCCCGCCGTTCCCGCCGGGGAGAGCAGGATCGATTCCACCAACATGCCGCTATCGATCGGCGGCAACTCGTTCACCGGCCGCACCGCGATATCGACTGTCAGCAGGCCGACAGTGAGAAGATCAATCGACTGGTCCATGGTTGTTCCTCGCAGCATGCGTTCAGGCCAGGGCCTGGAGTTCTTCCGCAGCTTTCGCTGCTGCCATTGCCAGGATCACCGGCGAAGGTTGCAACTCGGCCATGCGCGCCCGGGTCGCGGCAAACGCCCCATCCGCCGCAGCAACCGCCATATCGATGTCAGCTTCCGTCATGCAGGCGGCGATGAACATGTTATGCCAGGGATGAATATAGACGCCGCGCTGCAGCATCTCTTCTGCCCAGGCAAAGCCGACGCGCAGATCGGGATCGTCGTCGAACAGCATGATCGGCATTTGCGACGGCCCCGTCTGGCGCAGGCCGAACCCGTGCCGCTCGGCAGCGCTGGCCAACCCGGCCCGCAGCCGGTCACCCATGCGGATCATCTGTTCAAGGTAATCGCTCTCGCGGATGATGCGCAGCGTCTCGAGCGAGGCTGCCATCGGCACGGCCGCGAACCAATAGGAGCCGGTGACGTAGATCGAGCCAGCGCCCTTGCGGCAGCGATCCGATCCCAGCAGGATGGACAAGGGCTGTCCGTTCGCCACGGCCTTGCCCCAGCAGCTCAGATCAGGCTGCACGCCGACAAGCGACCAACTGCAATCCCGCGCCAGCCGGAAACCGGCGCGCACATCATCGACAACCAGCATCGCCCCGGTTTCGTCGCACAGCTCCCTTGCCCGGCGCGCATAGACCGGATCGGGCAGCGCCTGGTCGAAAAAGGCATCGTGCTTGAACGGCGTGGCGAAAATAGCGGCCAGGTCTTCGCCGGCATCGCGAACCGCGGCCTCGAGGCTCTCGGCATTGTTGTATTCGTAATAGCGCAGCATGGCGCGATCTTCGGCCACGACGCCAACGGGATTGGGCGTGCACCAGGGCGCCGCGCCATGATAGGCGCCCTTGGCCAGGAGCACGATCCGTTTGCCGGTTTGCGCGCGAGCGGCGACCATCGCCATGCTGGTGGCATCCGTGCCGTTCTTGCAGAACATCGCCCAGTCCGCATGGGTCACCATCGAAACCAGTGCTTCGGCAAGATCGACCATCACCGGCGATGGTCCGGTCATGGTGTCGCCTTTTGCCGCCTGCGCAGCGGCCGCCGCGTCCACCCGCTGATCCCGATACCCCAGCAAGCTCGGCCCATAGGCGCACATGAAATCAAGATAGCGGTTGCCATCGGCATCCCAGATGTATGCGCCTTCCGCTCGCTCGAAAAACTGCGGGAACGTGGCAGGCAGCGCATGCACCGCCTCGTGGCCATACATGCCGTTGGGAATGACCTTGAGTGCGCGAGCCTTGAGATCGCGATCGGCAGTACGATCCATAGAAACCTCGACAATGATAGTGTGAACTATGTAATTTTGAGCTTGTGAGATTGTCAATTCGCTTTCCGCAAAGGCTGGAAATATCGAACCAGGCCAACCCCATTTGCAACGAAACGACAGAAATCATCCGCTACGGTCGACATAATAAAATCACGCACTCATCAGCTTTCAACAAACGACGGCGGTGCAGATGATTTTCAGCCGGTTACGGAAAATTCCGCCTGAAGAAGATATACCCTATCGTCCGTAGGAAATCTTCGAGATCTTTTCTCGAAACGCGTCCATATCTTCGACCGACAGGTGGTTTGGCTCACCCAACTGCTGCGCCAGGAGGTATTGCCGGCAAAGAATCTCGAGCCGATGGGCGAACATCATCGCAATGGGCATCGAAGGCCCGCGCGCGGTCATGCCGTGGTTGGCCATGAGGCAGGCGTAGCGATCGATCAGCGCGTGCGAGACATCTTGCGCCAGCGTTTCGCTGCCAAAGGTCGAATACGGCACGCAGGGAACGTCGTCCCCACCGAACAGGCCGACAAGGTAGTGAAACGGCGGCAACGAATGGCAATGGCACGACACCGCAACACAATTGTCGGAGTGCGTGTGCACGATTGCGGTGGTATTGACATCGTTGCGATATATGCCGGCATGCAACTGCCACTCGCTCGACGGATCGAGACTTTTGTCCCAGTCCCCCGATGCGTTGACGTAGACAATGCTCTCTTCGCAAATATTGTCGCCATCAGCGCCCGCCGGTGAAATAAGCATGCCATTACCGAAACGGACACTCAGGTTTCCCGAAGACAGCTCGGTCAGGCCGAGGTCCACAACCCGTCGGTAAGCCTCTGCCAGCTGGTTTCTTGCCTGCTTTTCGGTTTGATCGCTCATGAGCCCTCCTTGCGCGAAACGCGCCGCCGAAAGCGCCTTTCAAAGGCACGATTCGCTCCATCCAGATGCACAGATACCGCACCCAATAGAATAGTCCAGACTATTGTTTATGCCGGCTGCATGCGCTACTCTGCCGCTGCGCTTGACGAGAAGGGATGCGACGAATGGACAGTGTCGAGATCGGAAGCCTGGGAACGCTTGCCGAGTTCGGTTTCACCGGCGGCCGCGATAGCATCCGCCCCTTTGCAGAGCGCGTTTTTGCCGGCCCGGAGCCTCGTTTCCTTCAGGACCAGGACGGGAACCTGGCGGTTTTCCGCAATGCGGATTTGCAGAAACTGGGCGCCCTGCCCCAGATCGGCAACGTTCCCGCCGGGGTGCTGTTTGGCGAATCGCTCACGCGGATGGACGATCCCACGCCGCCATTGGGTGCCGAAGTCGCGCGCGTGGTGGCAAACCAGGTCTTCACCGCCAATCCGCCGATCCATCGGCCGTTGCGCAAGGCGCTGGTTTCCCGCCTCGGCCCCAGAGAGGTGAGCGCGATGCGGCCGGTGGCGGAGGAAACCGTACAGCAAATCCTCGATGATCTTGCGCCTTTTGGCGAGATAGACGTCATGAGCGACGTCGCCGAACGGCTCACCTGCGGGTTCTGGGGCCGCATGCTGGAGATGGACGCCGACGAAATCGTGGCGATGCAGGCCTATACGCAGGACCTGACCCGGCTTTTTCACTTCGACCGCAACGCCGAAGACTACATCGTGCTCGACAACGCCATGCGCGGATATTGGCGCGTGATCAGGGCAGCGGCCGAGCGCAGCCTTCGTCGGGGCGAGAATCTCTTCGTCGTTGCCTTGGCCGACGACCTCCGGCGGATCGATCTGCCGGACGATCCCGACGAGGCGGGAATCGTCCCGCGCGATGTTGGCGCCATGCTGGCCGGCAACCTGATCGACGGTTTTCATACCGCGGCCCTTGGCGCCGCCAACACGCTGTTCGCGCTGCTGAAAAATCCAGACGCCCTGGCGCGGGTGGTTGCTGACCGGCAACTTGTGACCAGTGCCATCTTCGAAGCATTGCGCATCGAGCCGCCCGTGATCCACCTGCCCCGCTGGGCGATGGAGGAGGTTATCTTCGCGGGCGTGCGCATACCGCGCGGCGCGATCGTCTCGCTGATGTGGGGCATCGGCGGCTTCGACCCAGCGGCTGTGACCGACCCGCTGCGCTTCGACCTCGATCGCTCGCGCAAGGGCAGCACGACGTTCGGCGGTGGCCAGCACATTTGCCCTGGCCGGTATGTGGCCGTGATGCTGATCGAAGTGCTGCTCGACGCGGTAATGGCCCGCGGCCTGACGCTCACCCCCGGAACGGCAGCGCCGCAATGGATTCCGGCGCACGCCATGGGCCAGATGGAGCACTTTCCGCTTCGCCTGGCGCCAGCTTCCTGACTGCACAACGCCTTGCCGACGCAGCGCCAGCACGACCAACAACGATATTTATAGCTACTTTATACACAACCACCCCCGCCTGGTTCGGATGAACTGCGGGCACACCGATTTGAGAGGAGCCGACATGCGCGAGTACACACGATTTTACATCGACGGCCAATGGGTTGAACCGGCAGGCCAAGAGACCCTCGATGTCCTCAATCCCGCGACCGAGGCGGTCGCCGGCCGTATTGCGCTGGGCACCGCTGCCGATGTCGACAAGGCCGTTCACGCGGCGCGGCGCGCTTTTCCTGGCTGGTCTGCCACCAGCCGGGAAGACCGGCTCGCCATCCTGGGCAGCATTCTGGCGGAATACCAGAAGCGCGCCGACGATCTTGCCGCGGCCGTGACCGAGGAAATGGGGGCGCCGGTCTCGCTGGCGCGCAATGCCCAGGTGCAGATCGGGCTGGCGCACCTCGCCACCGCACTGGAAATTCTCAAGACGTTTCCATTCACGCAGGAGCGCGGACAGACGCTGATCGCGCGCGAGCCGATCGGGGTCTGCGGCCTGATCACGCCGTGGAACTGGCCGCTCAACCAGATCACCTGCAAAGTGGCGCCGGCCATTGCCACAGGCTGCACCATGGTGCTCAAGCCATCGGAGATCGCACCCTTTTCCGCGCAGATCTTTACCGAGATTCTGGAGGCCGCCGGGCTTCCCGCTGGCGTGTTCAACCTGGTTCATGGCGACGGCATTGGTGTGGGCGTGCCGCTTTCCTCGCATCCCGAAGTCGACATGGTGTCGTTCACCGGATCGACGCGGGCAGGCATCGAAGTGGCGCGCAACGCCGCCGCAACCGTCAAGCGGGTGGCGCAGGAACTGGGCGGCAAGAGCCCGCACATCGTGCTCGACGATGCCTATCTGCCGCAAAGCGTTGCCGGCGGCGTGCAGGGCATGATGATCAACTCCGGCCAGTCCTGCAATGCGCCGTCGCGCATGCTCGTGCCGGCCGCGCGCATGGCCGAAGCGATCGAGAGTGCGCGGGCTGCCGCAAGCAGCATCACGGTCGGGCCGCCTGATGGCAACGCCCAGATCGGCCCCGTTGCTTCGCAGGCCCAGTTCGACAAGATTCGCGGGCTTATCCAGTCAGGCATCGATGAAGGCGCCACGCTGGTCGCCGGCGGGGTCGCGCGCCCCGAAGGCCTGGACAAGGGCTATTATGTCCAGCCCACGGTGTTCGCCAACGTGACGCCTGACATGACCATCGCGCGGGAGGAAATCTTCGGTCCCGTCCTGTCGATCATGGCCTACCAGACGCTCGACGAGGCAATCGAAATCGGCAACGACACCGAATATGGGCTCGCCGCCTATGTCAGCGGGGCAGATATCGAAACGGCGCGCAAGGTGGCAGCCAGGATGCGCGCGGGCCAGGTATCGATCAACGGCGCGCGCGATCTGATGGCGCCGTTCGGCGGCTACAAGCGCAGCGGCAATGGCCGCGAATGGGGCGATTTCGGCTTCCACGAGTTCGTCGAGGTGAAAGCCGTGCTCGGTTACGCCAGCCAGGGGTAAACCGGCGCAGCGCCGCGCTGAATAATTTCTCCCACAATTCCAAATCAACCTGCCCAAGCACGTATGAAAAGGATGCGATATGAGCGTTGCAATTTCGGCCCCGGAAACCGGGCTCTTCAATCCCAACCCGTCTGACAACTGGAAACCTGTGGAAGGGTCTCCCACGATGAAGACGTGGCTCGAATTCCAGACGGCAGACAAGACCATGGTGACCGGCACCTGGCATTCCACCACCGGCACCTGGCATTCCGAAAACACGCCCTATCACGAATATATCTATCTGATCGCAGGCGCGATCGAACTGACGGCGGATGGCGGCGAGACGGTCAGCGTCAAGGCCGGGGATGCCTTCATGGTCGAGGCAGGGTTCACCGGGACCTGGAAAGTGACCGAACCGGTGGAGAAGCGGTTCTGCCTGCGGCTGGCGTAATCCCCGCCTGAGAGGCAGGCGCGCAGACCGCCGTCGCGGGAAGGCCTGCTCCGACCGCATGCCGGGGCAGGCCTTCTTATTTGGGCGCGCAACAGGACCGTTTCTGGCGGTCGACGGTATGTTAGGCGATGGGAACGTCGAGACGATAGAATTTGGCAGCAGAGCGCGCGAACAGCCACGATTTCTCGTCTGCCGAGGCGGAACGCGTCAGACGTTTGAACGCGTTCCAGGTTTCGACATAGTCTGCGCCCCAGCGGTCGACCGGGAAGTTGCTTTCGAACAGCGCACGGTGCGGCCCAAAGGCTTCGATGCAGCTTTCGATATAGGGCTGCCACAGGCGCGCGAGAGTCTCGGAGCCAACGCGTTGCGTGGGTCCGAGGCCGTCGAGCATCGTGAAGGGCATGCCCAGCCCGCCCAACTTGACGTGGACGTTGGGGCAGGTCGCCAGTTCCCGGATGGCGCGTTGCCAATCGGGAAAGGTCGCTGCCAGCGTGCCGCGATGCCGGGCGATCCCCAGCGGCGTGCCAACGTGATCCAGCATGATCGGCACCTGCGGAAACGCACGGGCGAGGTCCGTCACTTCCCCGATCTGCGGCGCGAATACCCAGGCATCGAACGAGAGGTCTGCCTCGGCCAATGCGGCAAAGCCGCGCCGAAAGGCGTCGCTGCCATAGAGCCCACGGGGCGCTGGGGCGACCGGGCCGAGCACGCGTTCGTCGTCATGCGGGCCGATGTTGCGGATGCCGCGCAGTTTGCCCGCGCCAGCCGCTTTCGCGCGCGCCAGCGCCGCAGCGGCATCATCGCTGGTCAGATCGACATAGCCCACGATCGCCGCGCACGGCTGGCCTCCCGAAGGATCGCCCGCGCCTGCCTGCGCGATTTCCACGACCCGTTCGATCTCACCCAGCGCGCGATCGTTCTCCGATCCGTGCTCGTGGTAGAATGCGCCGCATTCGACATAGACCGTGGCGATGATGTTATGGCCGGTGCGCAAGTCCGCCAGGAACTCGTCGCGCAGATACACGGGGTCTTGGGCAAAGATATCGTTGAACGGATGCACCGCCTTTGCCGCATAGTGGCTTTCGGGATGGTCCTGCCAAAGATGATGGTGCGGATCGATGATCGGCAGATCGGGATCGATCGCGTCCTCGCGCGGCATTATCCGCGCTGCGTTACCCAGCCCCATGCTATCGCTGTCCTTTGCTGTGGCCAAACACCGCCCCTGCCCCAGCGCCTCGGCCATCTTGACCCTGTGAAATGCGGTTCCGGGCCGGCAAAGCGGCGGGCACGCATATTAATAGCTATCGCTATTGATTGGGTCAAGCCGGTGCGGTAGCATGCGTACTACGCATAGCGGCCCGGAAACTGGGCGCGGCGAGGCCCAGTCGGGTTCAGCGCCGCGGTTGTAATAACGATAGCGATTGATGGACAGGAGAACTGAAATGGACACGCTCGCGCCGGCAGACCGGACAGCCGCACAGACCGATACCGCATCGCAGGAATGGCAGATCCGCGTAGAACTGGCCGCGCTCTATCGGCTTGTCGCCCTGCACGGCTGGGATGACGCGATCTATACCCACATTTCGGCGCGACTGCCCGGGGATGATCACCACTTCCTGATCAATCCCTATGGGATGTTTTTCGAAGAGATCACGGCCTCGTCGCTGGTCAAGATCGATCTGGATGGCAAGATCATCGAGCCGACGCCGTACAAGGTCAACCCGGCCGGCTTCACGATCCATTCGGCGATCCACGGCGCGCGCGAAGACGCCCGTTTCGTCATGCACCTCCACTCCGATCACGGCGTTGCCGTGTCGACCCACAGCGAGGGGCTTCTGCCACTGACTCAGCATGCGCTCATCGCGCTGCCCTCGATCAGCTACCACGGGTATGAAGGGATCGCGCTCAATCTTGAGGAGCGTGAGCGGATCGTCGCCGACCTGGGGGACAAGAAGACCATGATCCTGCGCAACCATGGTACGCTTGCGGTGGGAGAAACGGCGGCAGAAGCGTGGCTCGGCATGTATTACCTTGAAAAGGCATGTGCCCAGCAGGTGGCTGCGCTGTCGATCGGGCGAGACAACGTGATGCTTGCGCCAGCCGCTGCGCAGGAAGAAGTGCGGCAGCAGGTGAGTACCGGACGCGCAAAATCGGCGATGCTGGCTTGGCCGGGCTTCCTGCGCCAGCTCGATCGCCGCTTGCCCGGTTACGACAGCTGAGGTCCTGCCGGTTTAGCCACGGCGGGGCAGCGTATCAGGCTTTGCCCCGCCTTTGCTGCCGCGGCAACTGTACGTGGAACACCGCGCCACCATCCGGGCGGTCGCCTGCCAGGACTGTCCCGCCGTGCGCCTCGACAACCGCTTTCACCACGGCGAGGCCAAGGCCACTGCCTCCGTGCACCCGGCTGCGCGACGGTTCACCCCGCCAAAAGCGGCGAAAAACCTGATCGGGCTCGTGCGACGGCAGACCGGGACCACGATCGGTAATGATCAGCAAGGCGCTGGCACCATCGATTTTCGTTTCGACTTCGACCACCCCACCTGTTGCGGCATGCCGGCGGGCGTTGTCGACAAGCGCGAGCAGGACCTGTCCTAGCCGTTGCTCATCCATCTCGACCAGGGTCGGCGCGAGGCGCGTTTCCAGGCGCATGCCGGCGCTGGCCAGGATCGGCTCGAGGGCGTGCAGGTGCGTGGCGGCGAGCAGCGCCATATCGGCCAAACGCACATTCAGTTCGAGACGGCCGGTATTGGCCAGGCTGAGCGTCTGCAAATCCTCAACGATGCGCGCGAGCAGATCCACCTCCTGGATCAGCGCGGCGATCGCGGGACCATCGGTGGCAAACACGCCATCCAGCTGGCCTTGCAGCCGCCCGCGCAAGATTGTCAGCGGGGTGCGCAACTCGTGCGCGATGGCGGCAGAGCCTTCGCGCAGATCACGGTCATAGGCTTCCAGCGCCTCGGCCATGCTGTTGAAATCGGACAGCAATTGCCGTAGCTCGCCCGCGCCCGGCGGCCCTTCGGCCGCCCGCGCCGACAGATCGCCCGAGGTGATCGCGCGCGCCGCGTGGCTCACTGCCTCGATCGGGCGGGCCAGGCGGGTGGCCAGCGCCAGGCCAACCGCGATGCCGAACATCGATGCTAGCGCAGCCAATCCGATCAGCAGCACGCTTTGTTCGTGGTCGATGGTCTGCGCAATCCGCACCCGTTCCTTGTAGAGCGCGACAGCGGCTGCCGCCGGCGGCCTCCCCCCGGCGTTGACCTCCATCAGCGTCTGGCGCGCAACCGGATCGAGCGCATTGAGCATCATCTGCTCTTGCCATCGCGCGAAGAGATTGAGCCCGACATAGCCGAACAGAATGGCCAGCAGGATGGCCAGGATCATCGCCGCCGCCAGTTGCGTGCGCAGGCGCAGCGTGCGCCACATCATCGCGCCGACAATCGATAGCCGACGCCGCGCACGCTTTCGAGCACGTCGCCGGCCCCGGCCATCTCCAGCTTGCGCCGCAATTTCGACAGGTGGCTGTCGACGGTCCGTTCGAGCGCCTCTCCTTCCGGAAGGCAGGCATCAAGCAGCGCGCCGCGACCGACCACCCGCGGGCTCGCGCGGGCGAGATATTCGAGCAAGCGAAATTGCGTGATGGTCGTCTCGATCAGGCGGCGCGGTCCCTGGCCTGCGGAAACCGACACGAGATGCGCATCGCAATCGATCTCGATCACCCCGATCCGCAGCCGCTGCGGCACGCTTTGCGACCTTGCCCGGCGCAGTACGGCGGCAGACCTCGCCACCAGTTCGGCCGGATTGAAAGGCTTGACGACATAGTCGTCTGCCCCGATGCGCAACCCCGCAAGCCGTTCGTAATCCTCGCCCAGCGCGGTTACCATGATGATCGGCGTGTCGGAATGCGCGCGCATCCGCGCCAGGGCCTGAAACCCATCGAGCTTGGGCAGCTTGACATCGAGGATGACAAGGTCCGGGGCCAGCCGGTAGTGGTTCTGGACGCCTTCCTCCCCATCTGCGGCGCGGACCACGCGGTAGCCCTCGCGCTCGAAATAGGCCCGGATAATGTCAGCGATTTTCTGCTCGTCCTCGACGACCAGCACCAGGGGCCCGGACTCGGTCATGCATTGTTGCCCAGCGATTGCGACATAGCCGCAGGTATTATAGCCCTGACTATATTATACAAGCCAGCCGAGCGGCGCGGGCAAGGCCCTCTCATCACTCCGGGGCGAACAAGCCGTTGCCCAATACCGACTTGTAGGCATCCATCACCACGGCCAGCGAGCGATCCTTGCGCCACCCCTGCAGATCGTAGGCCGCGTTGATTGCCGCAAGCAGAAACTGTGCGGCGATGAACGGATCGACCAGGCGAACGGCGCCTTCGGCCATCCCCTCCACCAGCTCGCCCATCATGCCGAGAGCTGTGCGCTGGGCATAGCGCAGCGCCAGCGCGCGAACCGCAGGCGGCATCGCCTGATAGGCCGTCACGCGCAGCAGCGGGAACTCGTCGGCAAACTGCAACTGCAGCGCCGACTGCACCGTGGCGGAAAGCCGCTTCCACGCCGATGCCTGCTCGGCCCTGGCCCTGGTCTGCAAATCGGCCAGGCGACGGTGGCTGGCCCGCCAGCACGCGACGACCAGATCATCCTTGGAATCGAGATGATGGTAGAAACTGCCCTTGGTGCGATTGAATTCCGCCATGATCCGCTTGACGGACGCGCCGCGATAGCCGGTGGCATTGATGAAACGCGTTGCCACGCGCAGAAAGCTTTCCTGGTCGCCCGCGTCGGTTACCGCCCCCGGCGTGAACACGCGAACGTCCCAGGCCGTGCCGGGCGTGACGATACCGCCGTCGAGAATCCGGAAAAAACGCTGCCGGACATTGGGCATATCCCCGATCGCGAACTGCCCGAGCCATGTGCGCTGCCATAGCAGCGCCTCGTTGAGGATGTGCGCGCGCGCAATCAGCACGTCGCGGTGCGAGGCATCGCGGGCCGGGCCAAAGAAACTGCGGATCGCCCGCAGCGTGCCGCGATATTGCTCGATCAGCGATGATCGCGCCGGCTCGTCCATCGAGCGGATTTCGGAAAGGTTTGCCAGCGGCCGCTCCGACTGGCGCAGGGTTCCCGCAAAGTGCTCGAAATGCAGTTCGACGTAGCGGGCAACGCGCGCGCGGGGCGTCGCCTCTGCCTGCGCTGCATCCACCATCGCTGCCAGCCTGCCGAGCGTGTCTTCGAACACCGCCGTCAGCAGCTGCTCCTTGCGACGGAAGTAGTAGGTCACGCTGGTCGTGCTCAGGCCCAGTTCGGTCGCCACGTCAGACAGCGTCATCCCGCGCATGCCCTTGTCGTTCAACAGCGCCGTAGCCGCATCGACGATGCGCTGCTTCTGCCTGTCAAAGCGGGTCGCGCTATCGACCAAGGCAGCGCCGGTTTCCGCGCCAGGCATGGGGGGGATGGTGTCGCACATGCATGCCTTATCGCCACTCGCGCCGCGGCTGTCGACCCACAGATTGCACCACCCCAAACTGCGATTCGAATATCGGGTCAGTTTTGACAAAGCGACGAGCCGTGCCGATTTTACGCAATATATCTCGTTTTGCTTGTCGAGTCCTGCTGGACAGGTCTGCAGAGATGCGTCATGGTCAGGCATAATTAGAACTTAGGGTATGGCCCTTGAGTCGGCCAGCCTCTGGAGAGGTCCATGAATTTCACCTTCACCGAACGTGAGCGGCACTTCCAAGGCGCGGTGCGTGATTTTATCGCCGCGCACGTCAGGCCGCAGGTCGAAGCCTATGGGGCGGAGGTGAACACCGGCGATCGCTGGACGCCATCACAAACGATCGAGGCGCTCAAGCCAAAGGCCAAGGCTGCCGGGCTGTGGAACCTGTTCATGCCGCCGGCGTCGGGCCATAGCCATGTGGACGACAGCTTCGTGTTCGAGGGAACGCAGCTCAGCAATCTTGAATATGCGCTCTGCGCCGAAGAGATGGGGCGCATCGGCTGGGCTTCGGAAGTGTTCAACTGCTCGGCGCCCGACACCGGCAACATGGAAGTGCTGCACCGCTATGGCACGCGGGCGCAGAAGGATCGCTGGCTCAAGCCGCTGATGGAGGGCACCATCCGCTCGGCGTTCCTGATGACCGAGCCCGAGGTCGCCTCGTCCGATGCGACCAACATCCGCACCTCGATCCGGCGTGACGGCGATCATTATGTGATCAACGGGCGCAAGTGGTGGTCGTCTGGCATGGGCGACCCGCGCGCCAAGCTGGCGATCGTGATGGGCAAGACCGATCCCGATGCCCCCGCGCACAGCCAGCAGGCGATGATCCTGGTCGATGTCGATACGCCCGGCGTGAAGGTCGAGAGGCTGCTGTCGGTTTATGGCTATGACCACGCCCCCCACGGCCATGCCGAGGTTACGCTGACCGATGTGCGCGTGCCGGCGGAAAACCTGCTGCTGGGCGAGGGCCGCGGCTTTGAGATTGCCCAGGGAAGGCTCGGGCCGGGCCGCATTCATCACTGCATGCGCACGATCGGCGCCGCCGAGGAGGCGCTGGAGGCCATGGCCAGGCGGCTGGTATCGCGCACCGCGTTCGGCAAGCGCCTCTCCGAACACAGTGTGTGGGAGGAACGCGTCGCCCGTGCCCGCATCGACATCGAGATGACGCGGCTGCTCTGCCTCAAGGCGGCCGACATGATGGACCGCGCCGGCAACAAGGCCGCCCGCAACGAGATCGCGATGATCAAGGTGCAGGCGCCGATGATGGCCCTGAAAATCATTGACGATGCCGTGCAGGCCCATGGCGGCGCTGGTGTCTCGGGCGATTTTCAGCTGGCGGCAGACTGGGCCAACATCCGCACGCTGCGCCTTGCCGACGGCCCTGACGAGGTGCACGCCCGCGCCATCGCCCGCGCCGAACTCGGCAAATACCGTGACGCCGCGCGATGAGCGATCTCGACCAGGACAAGCTGGCGGGATGGCTCAAACAGGCAACCTCTGCCGAGCTGCGCGCGGTGGAGAAGTTTGCCGGCGGGCAGTCCAATCCCACCTACCGCATCGAAACCTCGGCCGGAAATTTCGTGCTGCGGCGCAAGCCGTTTGGCCGGTTGCTGCCGTCGGCCCATGCGGTCGACCGTGAATTTCGCCTGATCTCGGCCCTTTCCCCAACCGGATTCCCGGTGCCCCGTCCGATTGCGCTGTGCGAGGACGAGAGCGTGATCGGTGCCGTCTTCTACCTGATGGAACTGGTGGAGGGCCGCACGCTGTGGGATGGCACGCTGCCCGATATCCCCAGGCCCGATCGCCATGCCTATTACGAGGCGATGGTCGATACGCTGGCGGCGCTTCACGCGATCGATCACCAGGCCGTCGGGCTCGGTGATTTCGGACCGCCAGGCAACTATTTCGAGCGGCAGATCCAGCGCTGGACCAAGCAGTATCGCGCCGCGCAGACGGACGACATTGCCGAGGTGGACAAGCTGATCGATTGGCTGCCGCGTACAGTGCCCGCGCAGACCCGCACCGCGATCATCCACGGCGACTACCGGATCGACAACCTGATCTACGACCCCACTGCCCCCAGGGTGGCCGCGGTGCTCGATTGGGAGCTGACCACGATCGGCGATCCGCTGGCCGACTTCACGTATTTCGCGATGAACTGGGCGATGCCGCGTGACGGGCGGTCGGGGCTCGCCGGCCTCGATCTCGCGGCCGAAGGGCTGCCGCCGCTTGGCGCCATGGTCGACCGCTATTGCGCGGCAAGCGGGCGAGACGCCTTGCCCGATCTGCATTGGTATTTTGCCTACAACCTGTTCCGCCTGGTCGGCATCGTCCAGGGCATCAAGAAGCGTCTGATCGATGGCAATGCCTCGAGCAGCAGGGCCGCAGAAGCCGTCGCCAAATTGCGGCCGCTGGCCCAGGCCGCCTGGGCACAAGCACGCCAGGCCGGCGCCACCGCATAAGGAGAGCGATAAACATGGACTTGTTCGATCTGACCGGCAAAGTCGCGATCATCACCGGATCGTCGCGCGGCATTGGCCGCGCCATCGCCGAGGCTTATGCCGATGCCGGTGCCAAGGTGGTGATCTCCAGCCGCAAGCAGCAGGCTTGCGAGGAAGTTGCCAACGCCATCAACGCCACGCATGGCGAGGAACGCGCCATCGCCATCGCGGCCAGCATCTCCGACAAGGCGATGCTGCAGGCGCTGGTCTCGGAAACGCGCCAGCGGTTCGGCAAGATCGACATCCTCGTCTGCAACGCGGCCTCCAACCCCTATTACGGGCCCATGGCGGGGATCACCGACGAACAGTTCCGCAAGATCTTCGACAACAACGTGCTGGCCAATCACTGGCTGGTCAACATGGTCGTGCCCGAAATGATCGAGCGCGAGAACGGCGCGATCGTGATCGTCTCCTCGATCGGCGGGCTGATCGGGTCCGACGTGATCGGCGCCTACAACGTGTCCAAGGCCGCCGATTTCCAGCTGGTCCGCAACCTTGCGATCGAATTTGGCAGGCACAACGTGCGCGTCAACGCCATCGCACCCGGGGTGATCCGCACCGACTTTGCCAAGGCGCTGTGGGAAGACCCGGAGGCAGAGGCCGCGCTCAAGCGCGTCACCCCGCTCGGCCGCATTGGCGAGCCCGACGAGATCGCGGGCGCAGCGGTCTTCCTCGCTTCGAAAGCCGGCGCCTATGTCACCGGCCAGGGCATTGTCGTTGACGGTGGCACGACTATCCGGGGCGGCCTGTGAACGCGCGGTTCGCCGGGAAGAGTGTCCTCGTCACCGGCGCGGCATCGGGAATTGGCCGTGCCGCGGCCATCCTGTTTGCCGAACAAGGCGCAAGGGTTTTGGCGGTCGACCTTTCCGATGGCGTGGCAGCGACGGCTGCCGCCCATTCCGCGATTACCGCGATGCGCGGGGACGCGGGCAATGAAGGCGATGTCATCGCGATGATCGCCGCCGCAATCCAGACGCATGGCGGAATCGATGTGATCTTTGCCAACGCCGGGATCAGCGGCGGCATGGCCGGCATCTTCGACCAGTCGGTGGAAGATTGGCAGGCCCTGCTGCAGGTCAACCTGATCGGTCCGTTCCTTGCCATCAAGCATGGTGCCAAGGCCATGCTCGATGCCGGAACCGCCGGTGCGATCGTCTGTACCGCCTCGGTCGCAGGGCTGCGGGCCGGCGCGGGTGGCCCGGCATACTCCGCATCCAAGGCCGGGGTGATCAATCTTGTGCAGACCGCGGCACAGCAGCTCAGCGGATCGGGCATTCGCGTCAATGCGGTGTGCCCTGGCCTGATCGAGACGGGCATGACCCAGTCATTCTACGAACGCGCCCGCGCCAAGGGCAAAAGCGACCAACTGGGGCAACTCAACCCGCTCAAGCGCGGCGGCCAGCCCATCGAGATCGCCACCGCGGTCGCATTCCTCGCGTCCGGCGAGGCCAGCTATGTCAACGGCCATGCCCTGGTCGTCGATGCCGGCCTCTCCTCCTCCCATCCCTTCGCCCGGCCGCGCGGCCTGGGCGAGACGTCCTTCTGACGAGAGATATCCCATGATCGAGACCAAGCTTCACGACGACGTCCTCGAGATTGTCATGGCCAACCCGCCGGTCAATGCACTGGGGGCGCAGGTCCGCCAGGGGCTGGCCAAGGCGCTGGCCGATGCGCAGGGCGATCCGGCGATCAAGGCGATCGTCATTCGCGGCGCCGGCAAGATGTTCTCGGGTGGCGCCGACATTACCGAGTTTGGCAAGCCGCCGGTCGATCCTTGGCTGCCGCAGGTGGTCGATGCGATCGAGGCGAGCGCCAAGCCGGTGGTCGCCGCCATTCATGGCATGGCGCTGGGCGGCGGGCTGGAGGTGGCGCTGGGCGCGCATTACCGGATCGCCAGCCCCAAGGCCAGGCTGGGCCTGCCCGAAGTCTCGCTTGGCATCCTGCCCGGTGCCGGTGGCACGCAACGGCTGCCGCGCCTCGTCGGCGTGGAAACCGCGCTTGGCATGATTGTCTCGGGTACGCCGATCGCGGCGAGCAAGGCGGCGCAGGCCGGGCTCGTCGACAAACTGGCCGAAAGTGACGAAAGCCTTGCCGCCGAGGCGATCGCCTATGCCCGCACGCTCACTGCGCCCCGCCGCACCGGCGATCGTTCGGTTTCGGCCGATCCGGCAGTGTTTGAACAGTTTGCGGCCCAAAATGCCCGCAAGATCAAGGGCCTCGACGCGCCCCAAGCCTGCATCGCGGCGGTGAAGGCCGCAACCGAACTGCCGCTCGACCAAGGGCAGGAAAAGGAACGCGCGCTGTTCCAGCAACTCGTCGCCGGCGAGCAGTCCAAGGCGCTGCGCCACGTCTTCTTCGCCGAGCGCGCCGCGGCCAAGATTGATGGCCTGCCCAAGGATATCCAACTCCGCCCGATCACCAAGGTCGGCGTGATCGGCGCCGGCACGATGGGCGGCGGCATCTCGATGAATTTCCTCTCGGCGAATATCCCGGTAACCATGGTCGAGATGGCGCAGGATGCGCTGGACCGTGGCATCGCAGTCATGCGCAAGAACTATGAGGCGACTGCCGCCAAGGGCAGGCTCACCGCCGAGCAGGTGGAAAAGGCGATGGGCCTGGTCACCCCGACGCTCGACTTTTCAGCGCTTGCCGACTGCGACCTCATCATCGAGGCGGTCTATGAAAACATGGACGTGAAGAAGGATATTTTTGCCAGGCTCGACGGCATCGCCAAGCCGGGCGCGATGCTTGCGTCAAATACCTCCTATCTCTCGATCGACGAAATCGCGGCGGCAACCACGCGCCCGCAGGACGTGCTCGGCCTCCATTTCTTCTCGCCCGCCAACGTGATGAAGTTGGTCGAGGTGGTACGCGGCGCCAAAACCGCGCCCGATGCGCTGGCCACCGGCATGGATATCGCGCGCAAAATCGGCAAGGTGCCGGTGGTTGCCGGGGTCTGCTATGGCTTCATCGGCAATCGCATGCTGATCCCGCGCCAGGCCAACGCCAACGCGTTGCTGCTGGAAGGCGCGACGCCGGAACAGGTCGATCGCGTGCATACCGAATTCGGCATGCCGATGGGTCCGTTCCAGATGGCTGACCTCGCCGGCGTC
Organism: Novosphingobium sp. GV079; assembly: GCF_003058045.1. Classification (NCBI taxonomy): domain Bacteria; kingdom Pseudomonadati; phylum Pseudomonadota; class Alphaproteobacteria; order Sphingomonadales; family Sphingomonadaceae; genus Novosphingobium; species Novosphingobium sp. GV079. The sequence continues at coordinate 101,149 of NZ_QBUE01000014.1, forward strand.
GATATCGGCTGGCATCGCGATCCCAGCCGCATCGAAAGCCTTCAGGACGCGCTGTGCGCCGAGGGGCGCTGGGGCCAGAAGAAGCAGGCCGGCTTCTACGATTACGACGAAAAGCGGCGGCCGACGCCATCGCCGGTCGTCGCGACGATCATCGATGATTTCCGCGCCAGGGCTGGCATCGTCCCGCGCGATATTTCCGACGAGGAGATCATGGTGCGCACGCTGTACTCGATGGTCAACGAAGGCGCCAAGATCCTGGAAGAAGGCATCGCCCAACGCGCGTCGGACATCGATGTCGTGTGGAACTATGGCTATGGTTGGCCGCGCCACAAGGGCGGGCCGATGTTCTGGGCAGACACGGTTGGATTGGACAAGATCGCGCAGGCCCTGACACGCTACCAACAAGCGCTGGGCGCCGAATTCACGCTCTCGCCGCTGCTGCTGGACTGCGCCGCGCAAGGCAAGCCGCTCGACCGATAAGCGACGCACAAAAAAGACAAGACAAGAGGAGAGCATCATGCCGCTACGCTTCGCTGAACCGGCGACCGAGGCCTATCGCTTCCCGCTGACCATCCGCCACCTGCTCGATAGTGCCCTGACCACGGCGAGCGACCGGCGGATCGTCTATCGCGACCAGGGCAGCTGGACCTATCGCGAGTTTGCCGGGCGGGTCGGCCGGCTCGCCTCGCTGCTGGCGGACCTGGGTGCCGAGCAGGGGATGACGATCGCGGTGATGGACTGGGACAGCCACCGCTATCTCGAGGCCTATTTCGCCGTTCCGATGATGGGCGCGGTGCTGCAGACGGTGAACGTGCGCCTGCCCGCGCCGCAGGTTGCCTACGCGCTGAACCACGCCAAGGCGGAGATCCTGCTCGTCCACCATGATTTCTTTTCGCTGGTTGAAGCCGTGCTGCCATCGCTGCCCGGCGTAAAGGCGGTGGTCGCCATCATGGATGGCACGCAAGGCGCGCTGCCGGCCTATGCCAAGGGCGAGTACGAAGCGCTGTCGGCCGCAGCTTCGCCGGATTATCCGTTCGAGGACTTCGACGAAAACGCCGTTGCCACCACCTTCTACACCACCGGCACCACCGGCAATCCCAAGGGCGTGTGCTTTACCCACCGCCAGTTGGTCCTCCACACGCTGGCGTGCAACGCGCCGTTCGGCGCGGCCGACGGCACCGGCTTTGCCTACAAAGACGTCTACATGCCGCTGACGCCGATGTTCCACGTCCATGCCTGGGGCGTGCCCTATGTCGCGACGATGCTGGGCATGACGCAAGTCTATCCGGGTCGGTACGAGCCCGAGATGCTGTGCCGGCTGCACGCGCAGCACAAGGTGACCTATTCGCACTGCGTGCCGACCATCCTGCGAATGCTGCTCGATGCGGCCGAAAAGACCGGCACCGATGTCAGCGGCTGGACGATCACCGTGGGCGGATCAGCATTGTCGCCGCAACTCTGCGCCGAAGGGCGCCGCAAGGGCATGCGTCTGATCGCGGGGTACGGCATGTCGGAAACCGGGCCGCTGGTCTCGGTCGCGCGTATCCGCCCCGGCACCGAAGGCGATGACGCGGCGGAAATCCAGGCATTGACCGCGACGGTCCCGGCCCCGCTGATTTCTGCGCGGATCGTCGATGATGACATGAATGATCTGCCGCATGACGGCCAGACGCGCGGCGAACTGGTGCTGCGCGCGCCCTGGCTTACCCCCTGCTACACCGGCGACGCCAAGGCCTCGGAAACGTTGTGGCGCGGCGGCTGGATGCACACGCAGGACATCGCGACGATCGATCCCGATGGCTATATCCGGATCCGCGACCGACTGAAGGACGTGATCAAGACCGGCGGCGAATGGATCGATTCCATCCAGCTGGAGGAACTCGTCGCCACTGCCGAAGGTGTGGTGGAAGTGGCGGTGGTGGCCATGCCAGACGCCAAATGGGGCGAGCGGCCCTTGGCGGTTGTGGTCGTGCGGCCCGGCGCCGCGCTGACGCTCGAAGCGCTCAACGCGCCGATCGAGGCAGCGATCAGCCAAGGCACCATCACCCGCTATGCCAAGCTGGAGCGCTTTGCCGTGGTCGAGGGCCTGCCCCGCACCAGCGTCGGCAAGATCGACAAGAAGCTCATCCGCGCCACCCATGCCGATAACGCCCAGGCGGGCGTGGCCTGATGCCCTGCTCCGCTCTTCGCCGCGGCCTCCGCCCTGCCCCTGCCCCCCGCCAGCCGCATGGCGGCCTGTTTGAAAGGTTGATCTGATGGATCTCCACTTCTCGCCCGAGGAAATGGCTTTCCGTGAGGAAGTCAGGGCTTTCCTGAAGGACCGGCTGCCCACGCGCATCGCCGAAAAGGTGCGCACCAGCAAGCGGCTCACCAAGCAGGACATGGTCGAATGGCACGCCATCCTCAACGAACGCGGCTGGTATGCCAACCACTGGCCCAAGGAATATGGCGGCCCCGGCTGGTCGGTGGCGCAAGCGGCGATCTTCGACATCGAAAGCGCGCTGGCCCACGCACCGCGCATCGTCCCGTTTGGCGTTTCGATGCTTGGCCCGGTGCTGATCAAATATGGTTCGCAGGCGCAAAAGGATCATTGGCTGCCGCGTATCCTCGACGGTACCGACTGGTGGTGCCAGGGCTATTCCGAACCTGGTGCCGGCTCTGACCTTGCCAGCCTGAAAACCAGCGCGGTGCGCGATGGCGACCACTACGTCGTCAACGGCCAGAAGACCTGGACCACGCTTGGCCAGTATGCCGACATGATTTTCTGCCTGGTGCGCACCTCGACCGAGGGCAAGAAGCAGGAGGGCATCTCGTTCCTGCTGATCGACATGAAAACGCCTGGCGTCGAAGTTCGCCCGATCATCCTACTCGACGGCGAGCACGAGGTGAACGAGGTGTTCTTCACCGATGTGCGCGTGCCGGCGGAAAACCTGGTGGGCGAGGAGAACAAGGGCTGGACCTATGCCAAATACCTGCTGACTTACGAGCGCGCGGGCCTAGCCGGGGTTGGCGGCTCGATGGCGGCGTTCAACCACCTCAAGGAAATCGCGCAGAGCCAGCGCAAGGGGGGCCGGCCGCTCGCGGAAGACCCGTTGTTCGCCGCGCGTCTCGCCCGGCTGGAAATCAACCTCGAGAACCTCAAGCTCACCAACCTGCGCGTGCTGGCCGCTTCGGGAAGCGGCGGGTCGGCGCCGCTGGAAATGAGCGCGATGCTCAAGATCTGCGGCACCGAGATCCGCCAGGAGATCACCAGCCTCACCCGGCGCGCGCTGGGGCCATACGCCCAGCCCTTTGTCAGCGAGGCGCTGGACGAGGGCTTCAACGGCGCGCCGATCGGGCCGGACTATGCCGCGCCAGTAGCGGTGGACTATTTCAACAACCGCAAGCTCTCGATCTTCGGCGGCTCCAACGAAGTGCAGCGCGAGATCATCACCAAAGCCCTGTTGGAGCTCTGAGCCATGTATTTCCACCACAGCGAAGATCGGCAGATGCTGGCCGACATGCTCGGCCGCTACCTCCAGCAGCGTTACCCCTTCGACATCCGCAACAAGATCAGCGCGTCGCCGGAAGGCTGGTCACGCACGCATTGGGCGGAACTGGCGGAACTGGGTGTCGTGGGCGCCCTGTTCGGCGAGGAAGCGGGCGGCTTTGGCGGCACCGGCTTTGACATTGCGGCCGTGTTCGAAGGATTGGGCAAGGCACTCGTGGTCGAGCCGTTCCTTGGCACGCTGATCGCCGGCCAGGCACTGGCCAAGGCCGCGGGCGGGCAGGACGCGCTGCCGGCCGAGGTGCTGGCCGAGGTGATCGCCGGGACCACCCTGCTCGCCTTTGCGCATGAAGAGCCGCAGAGCCGGTACGATCTCCACGACGTCGAGACCCATGCCTTGCCCAACAGCGAGGGCTGGGCGCTCCATGGGCGCAAGGCGGTTGTCCCGCAGATCGAGGCGGCCGATCGCATACTCGTCTCGGCGCGGATCGCCGGCGCACCGGGCGATGAAGCCGGCATCGGCCTGTTCCTTCTCGACAAGGCGGCGGCCCAGGTGCGCGGCTATCCCATGGTTGATGGTGGGCGCGGCGGCGAGCTGGTCCTTGATAACACGCCTGCCACGCTGGTGGCCGAGGATGGCTTCCCCCTCATCGAGCAGGCGATCGCCGCCGGCATCGTCGGGCTTGCCTGGGAGGCCGTCGCGGTGATGGACGTGCTCAAGACCGCTACGCTCGATTACCTGCGCACGCGCAGGCAGTTCGGCGTGCCGATCGGCAAGTTCCAGGCGCTGCAACATCGCATGGCCACCGTGGCGCTGGAGATCGAGCTGGCGCGCTCTGCCGCGATCAGCGCCGCCGATGCGCTGGGCCAGGATCGGCGCACCCGCGAGCGTGCCGTCTCCGCCGCCAAGTACACGATCGGCCGCGTCGGCACGCTGGTGGCCGAGGAAGCCATCCAGATGCATGGTGGCATCGGCATGACGTGGGAGCTGCCACTCTCGCACTACGCCAAGCGGCTGACGATGATTGGCCACCAGCTCGGCGACGAAGACCATCATCTTGGCCGCTTCATCGCGTTGGGGCACGCCTGATGAGCAGCGACGCATTGCCCTCGGCCGCACTGCTTGCTTTCCAGCTGGGCGACTGGCTGGACGCACTGGGCGGGGATGACCATGGCACGTTCCTCGCCATGCTGGAAATGGCGCACAAGCTCGCGGCAGACGAATTCATGCCGCACTATCGCCAGGCCGACCTACAGGAACCAACGCTCGATACCGATGGCGTACATATTCTGCCCGCGATCAAGCAGGCCCTGGCCCGCTATGCCGAACTCGGCCTGTTCGGCATCAGCTTCCCCGAAGAGCTTGGCGGGCTCGGTCTTCCCACGACGACGTCGCTGGCGCTGTATGCGGTCTTTGCCGCAGCCAATGTGTCGACCTCTGCCTATCCGATGCTGACGACGGCCAATGCCCGTCTCATCACCGCGTTTGGCACGCCCGCGCAAATCACGCGGTTCGCGCGGCCGCAGATCGCAGGGCGCTGGTTTGGCACGATGTGCTTATCAGAGCCGCAAGCCGGGTCGAGCCTGGGCGATATCCGCACCCGCGCCACCCCCGATGGCGAGGACGAGCACGGCGTCCGGTATCGGATCACCGGCAACAAGATGTGGATTTCGGGCGGCGACCAGGATGTGAGCGAGAATATCGTCCACCTCGTCCTCGCCAAGATCACCGACGAAAATGGCGCGCTTCCTGCCGGATCGAAGGGCATCTCGTTGTTCATCGTGCCCAAATGGCTTGCGGATGGATCGCCCAACGATGTCGTCGTGGCCGGGCTCAACCACAAGATGGGCTTTCGCGGCACGTCCAACTGCCTGCTCAATTTCGGCGAGCGCGAGGGCGCGATCGGATGGCGCGTCGGCGCGCCGGGCCAGGGGCTTGCCCAGATGTTCATGATGATGAACGAGGCCCGGATCGGGGTTGGCATGGGCGCGGCCGCGCTGGCCTATCGCGGGTATCGCCAATCGCTGCGCTATGCGCGCGAACGGCTGCAAGGCCGCGCTGTCGGCACCAAGGGCGGCGATCCGCTGCCGATTATCGACCATCCCGACGTTCGCGGCATGATCCTGCGGCAAAAGGTCTATGCCGAGGGTGCGATCGCGCTCTGCCTCTATTGCGCGCACCTTGTCGATCAGGCGAGCGAGGATGCAGAGGCGCTGCTCGCGCTGCTCACCCCGGTGGCCAAGACGTGGTCGTCCGAGTTCGGTCTCGCCGCCAACGACCTCGCCATCCAGGTTCTGGGCGGATACGGCTACACGCGCGATTTCGATGTCGAGCAGCTCTACCGCGACAACCGCCTCAACCCGATCCACGAAGGCACCACGGGCATCCAGGCGATAGACCTGCTGGGACGCAAGATCCTGTTTTCCGACGGGCGCGGCCTTGCCATGCTGCGCGACAGGATCACCGCCACGGCGGCATGCGCGGATAGCGCCCTGGCCGGTTGCGCCACTGCCCTGACTGCCTTCTGGGACCGACTGGCACAGACCATTGCCGGGCTGCAGAAGCGCAGCGGCGCTGACACCTTTGACGATGCGACGCTGTTTCTGCGCGCCTTCGGCCACGGTGTCGTGATGTGGTTGTGGTTGGACCAGGCCGGGAAGGCCGCCGTCGATAGTCCGCTGCGCCCCGGCATCCTCGCTGCGTGCCGTTTCATGGCCGAAACCGAACTGCCACAGGCGCTGGCGTGGCTCCGCGTGGTCGACACGCACAGCGATCTGGTGCGCAACCTGCCGGAAGAGGCATTCGCATGACCGATTTTACCGCTGCCATCCAGGCAGAGATCGGCATAACCCGCCATTCGGACTGGGTCATCGTCGATCAGAAGATGATCGATCTCTTCGCCGACGCGACGCACGACCACCAGTTCATCCACGTCGATCCGGCGCGCGCGGCGCAAACGCCGTTCGGCGGCACGATCGCGCACGGCTTCCTCACCCTGTCATTGCTCGCCTGGCTCGATGGCTCGATCACCCGCCCCGCGATGCCGCCTGTCAAGATGGGCGTGAATTATGGGCTGGACCGCGTGCGGTTCATCTCGCCGGTTCGCTCTGGCAGCCGGATTCGCCTGGCGTCGACACTTGTCGATATCACCGAGAAGGCGCCCGGCCGCTTTCAGCAGACACTCGATGTCTCGATAGAGATCGAGGGGCACGCCAAGCCTGCTCTTGCCGCCATGTGGCTCACCCAATTCACGATTTGAAAAATCAGGAGATTTTCGTGCGCGAAGCCGTCATCGTTTCCACCGCCCGTACGCCGATCGGCCGCGCCTATCGCGGCGCGTTCAACGCCACCCCCTCCCCCACGCTCGCCGCGCATGCGATCCGCAGCGCCGTCGAGCGGGCCGGCGTGGACCCGGCCGAAATTGACGATTGCATCATCGGCTCTGCCTTGCCGCAGGGCGTGCAGCACACGATCGGGCGCACCGCCGCCTTGCGCGCTGGCCTGCCGGTAACGGTCTCGGGCCTCACCATCGACCGGCAATGCTCCTCCGGGCTCATGGCGATCGCCACGGCTGCCAAGCAGGTCATCGTCGATCGCATGGACGTGGTCGTTGCCGGCGGCGTTGAATCCATTTCGCTGGTGCAGACGCCGCAAATGCGGGTGGAGCCCGATCGCGCGCTGCTCGCGATGGTACCAGACATCTACATGCCGATGCTTCAGACCGCCGAGATTGTCGCCAAGCGCTATGGCATCTCGCGCGCCGCGCAGGATGCCTATGCGTTGCGCTCGCAGCAACAGACGGCCAGAGCCCAGGCCGCCGGGGCCTTCGACCAGGAAATCGTACCCGTAACCGCGACGATGGCCGTCGCCGACAAGGCCACCGGCGAAATTTCGCACCGCGACGTCACGCTGACCAAGGACGAGGGCAATCGCCCGGAGACCACGGCAGATGGGCTCGCCGCGCTCAAGCCGGTGGTTGAAGGCGGCGTCATCACCGCGGGCAATGCATCGCAACTGTCCGATGGCGCTTCGGCCTGCGTTGTCATGGAAGCCAGGCTGGCTGCCGATCGCGGGCTCACGCCGCTCGGCCGCTATGTCGGCATGGCAATGGCCGGCACCGAGCCCGATGAAATGGGGATCGGCCCGGTCTTTGCAGTGCCCAAGCTGCTCGAACGGTTCGGCCTTGGCATGGACGACATCGGGCTGTGGGAGCTTAACGAAGCCTTTGCCGTGCAGGTGCTGTATTGCCGCGACACGCTGGGCATTCCCGATGACCGGCTCAACGTCAATGGCGGCGCCATCTCGATCGGGCATCCCTATGGCATGTCGGGCGCACGCATGGTCGGTCACGCGTTGATCGAGGGCAAGCGGCGCGGTGCGCGGCACGTTGTCGTGACGATGTGCGTGGGCGGCGGCATGGGCGCGGCCGGCCTGTTCGAGGTGCTGTGATGAAGGCGCTCATCTCGCGCGCGCCCGGCGGCCCTGAAACGCTGGAACTGGCCGAGCTGCCAACACCGCAGCCCGGCCGATCGGAACTGCGGATCCGCGTCATCGCCTGCGCCATCAACTATCCCGATGTGCTTATCATCGAGGACAAGTACCAGTTCAAGCCAACCCGCCCCTTCGCACCGGGCTCGGAGGTTTGCGGTGTCGTCGATGCGCTCGGCGAGGGCGTGGAGGATTGGGCGATCGGCGATCGGTTGATCGCGATCACGCTTGGCGGCGGGCTGGCCGAACAGGTCATCGTTCCCGCCGCCTCGGCCATCCGCCTGCCCGACGGCGCCGATCCGGTCGAAGGCGCCGCGCTCGTGTTCACCTATGGCACCACGATCCACGCGCTGAAGGATCGCGGGCAACTCAAGGCTGGTGAAACGCTGCTGGTCCTGGGCGCGGCGGGCGGCATCGGCCTGTCTGCGATCGAGATCGGCAAGGCGCTTGGCGCCACGGTCGTCGCCGCCGTTTCCAGCGCGGAAAAGGCCGCCGCCGCGCGCCAGGCCGGGGCCGACAGCACGGTGATCTATCCATCAGGCCCCTTGGACAAGGCCGCGTCCAAGGCACTGGCCGAAACGTTCAAGGCAGCCGTGGGCCCACACGGCGCGCATGTGATCTACGATCCCGTGGGTGGCGACTATGCCGAGCCGGCGCTCCGCAGCATTGCCTGGGAAGGTCGCTACCTCGTCACCGGCTTCCCGGCGGGGATACCGCACCTGCCGCTCAACCTGACGCTGTTGAAAGCCTGCGACGTGCGCGGCGTTTTCTGGGGCGGCTTCGTTTCCCGCGAACCGGAACGCCATCGCGCCCATGTGCGCGAGTTGCTGCACTGGTGGCAGAACGGACAGATCAAGCCACGGATCGACCGCGTCTTCCCCCTCGCCGAAGGCGGCGCCGCGATCGCGCGGCTGGCCAACCGTTCGGCCATCGGCAAGGTCGTCGTGAGACTGTCGCACGACGCCTAAGGTCTGTGGACGAATGCGATGCCCGGAAACGCTCAGTTGCGGTCATGCTGGCGTTTTGCACAAACAGAACAGCTGGACCCCGGATCAAGTCCGGGGTGACGATAAGTACATATGTTCTCTCAAATTCTTCGTCACCCCGGACTTGATCCGGGGTCCAGCTTGATAACTTGCACCTTGGCTGCCGTCATCGCGCATGCGGCAGCCAGCCACCAGTTTCGGTGGTTCCTGAAGCGCTGGATTTGTCCACGCGGGCTGGGCGCCGCGCCGGGGTTGCGCTTGGTTTACAACCCGCCAGTGAGACCTCTCGCTGCTGCTGCCTTCCGTCGGGCAAGCAGCAGCGAGCAGCATCGATCAGGCCTGGCCCGCCGGCTGGCCGGCTGGAACTTCGGCCACCTTGGCGTCCTTGAACAGGGCGTCATACTTGGTTTCGAGGTTCTTGAACTCGGTCCCGCAGATTTTGTCCCACCAGCGGAAATACAATCCATAGTTTCCGCGGACCATCTGGTGATGCATGTAGTGATGCATCGCGGTGTTCTTCCACTTCAGCACCGGAACCTTGAGCCACCAGGACGGATAGACTTCATAACCAAGGTGGCCGATCACGTTCAACGCCAGCTGGCCCAGCCCCCAGACCACCGGGATCGAAACGTGCCACGGCAAGAGGAGAAACAGGGGGAGCATGGCCACCGCCGCGCCTGCTTCGCCCAGCGCCTCCAGCGGGTGGAAGTGGAACGCCGAGTAAGGCGTCGGGTCGGTGCTCTCGTGGTGAACCTTGTGCACCCGATCATACAGCTTCGGGTGATGCATGATGCGATGCATCCAATAGAAATACGCATCGTGGATCACGAACACAAAGAACAGGATCATCGCGTAATAGGCCCACCCGTGGGTGGCGATGTCGCTATAGCTGTTTTTTTCCGATGCCGGGACGAGAAACGCCGTCCAGATATCGACAGCAATGAAAATCACCTGCGTGCAGGTGCTGAACAGCGCCTCGCGAAACACCTGGCTGGGCTTGGGCCAAGGCTTGCGCGACAGCTTGCGTTTCTTCAGGGGCTTGTCGAGCAGCACCCAGAACACCACGAAGAAGGTAGTCGCAAAGGCGATGTACTTCGCGGTTTCACTAAAAAAGATCTGCACCTGCTCGTTGGCTTCCGAGCCGAGCAGGGGATTGATGACGGTGGCCAGCAAGGCTGCGCCGGCGCCGCCCAATCCGATCCAGATCGGCGTGCGTGTCGACTTTATCGGGCCTTCTCTTGTCGCCATGGGATTTCCTCGCGTTGAGCCGGCCCGCCGTACCGAGCTTCAATGGAGGAAATGTGGAGGGAAGTTGGAGCGCGCGTGGCGAAGGCCAATGCGTGGCGACGCCCACAAGGACGCCGCCCGCATCGGCAATCACAGACGGACCAGTCCGTGCCGCGCCAGCATCGCATGCGGCTGCGCATCGCGCCCCCGGAACGCGCGAAAGCTTTCCGCTGCCGAACGACTGGCACCCCGTGCGAGGATGTCGTCGCGCAGCTTTTCCGCCGTGGCGCGATCGATCGTGCCGGCCTCGGCAAAGCGTTGGAACCCATCGGCAGCCAGCACTTCTGCCCAGAGATAGCTGTAATAGCCAGATGCATAGGCGCCCGCGAAAATATGGGTGAAGGCATGCGGGAAGCGGTGCCAGGCCGGTGGATGCACCACGGCCACCTCGTCGCGCACCGCCGCGATCACCTCGATCGGGTCGCTTCCCAGCGTTCCGAGATGCAGGAACAGGTCGAACAGCGCCAATTCGACCTGGCGCACAATGAACATGCCCGACAGGAAATGACGCGCGGCAACGAGCGTGTCGAACACCGCATCGGGCAACGACGCACCGGTTTCATGGTGGCCCGACATGTCGCGCAACGTGGCGCGATCCCACGCAAAATCCTCCATCAACTGGCTGGGCAGTTCGATTGCATCCCACTCGAACCCGTTGGTGCCGGCAATGTTGGGGCGGTCAACGCGCGTGAACAGGTGATGCAGGCAATGCCCGGTCTCGTGCAGGAAAGTGACAACCTCCTTGTGGCTGAGCAGCGAAGGCGCATCGTGCGTCTTCGGCGCGAAGTTGCAGACGAGGTAGGCAACCGGCACGCGCCGGACATTGCCGTCGTTCAGCCGGGGCCGCGCCTGCGCCATCCAGGCGCCACCGCGCTTGCCCGGGCGGGCATGCAGATCGACATAGACGCCCGCGAAGACCATCCCTTGTTCGTCGGCCACGTCGTAATAGCATGCATCGGGATGATAGACGGCAATGTCGGGCCGCGCAGTCAGGCGAATGCCGAACAAGCGGCCGAGCAGCCGCTGCCAGCCCGCGACGACGCGCTCCACCGGGAAATGGGCGCGCACCTGCTGCTCGTCGATCGCATACTGCGCCTCGCGCATCCGCTCGCCGACATAAGCGATGTCCCACGGTTGCAGGTCGGCGATGCCCAGATATGCCGCCGCATAGCCGGCCAGCGCGGCGATCTCTGCCGTTGCGGCAGGTTTCGCACGGTCAGCAAGATCACGCAGGAAAGCAATGACCTCGCCCGCGCCCGGCGCCATCTTGGTGGCAAGCGACCATTCGACCGGGTCGGCAAAGCCGAGCAGCCGGGCAGCCTCGTGGCGCCGCACGAGGATATCGGCGATCCGCTGCGAATTGTCGAACTGCCCGGCATGGGGCCCCTGATCAGAGGCGCGCGTGCCGGCGGCGGCATAGACCCGCTCGCGCAGGTCGCGGTTTGCCGCGAAAGTCAGGACGGCGCTGACACTCGGCATCTGCAGCGTGACGACCCACCCCGAAAGGCCCTTGGCCCGCGCCGCCTCGGCGAACATCGCCTTGTCCGTATCTGCAAGCCCGGCGAGCAGCGCTTCGTCCGTGATATGTTCAAACCAGGCGTCGGTGGCATCGAGCACGGCATTGCCGAACGCGGTCGAGAGCTGCGACAGTTCCACCGAGAGCGCGGCAAAGCGGGCGCGATCCTGAGGCGGGAGGGCCACGCCGGCGAGTGTGAAGTCGCGAACCCTGTGCAGCACGGCGGCGTGATCCGCATCGGCAAGCCCGGCAAACTCGCTGGTCCGGGTCAGCGCGACCAGCACAGCATAGAGCGCCTCGTTCTGCATGACCCGAAGGTGGTTTTCGACCAGCAGCACTTCGCCGGCAGCGTAGGCCGCGCGTAGATCGGGCGTGTCGGCAACGCCGTGAAGATGCGACACGGCAGACCAGATGCCCGCAATCGCCGTGTCGACGCGTTCCAATGGCATCCATGCCTCGGCAAAGCGGGTCGGCCGGGTCTCGACGATCCTGGCAACCACTGCGCGGTGTTCGGCAATCGCCCGGTCAAGCGCGGGTACGATGTGCTCAGGTCGGATATCCTCAAAACGCGGCAGTGCCAGCGTGTCGAGCAGCGGGTTCGGTGTCATCGATGTCCCTTTCAGACTGTCAGGCCGGTGTCGGCGCCGTCGGCTGCGATCGCATGGCTGTTGTGCCCGGCCATGTAGCGCTCGGCTTCCAGTGCAGCCATGCAGCCCATGCCGGCAGACGTAACGGCCTGGCGGAACTGCTTGTCCTGCACATCACCCGCCGCGAACACACCGGGCACGCTGGTTGCGGTGGAACCGGGGGTGACGAGGATGTAGCCCTCCTCGTCCATGTGCAGTTGCCCCTGGAAGAGGGCAGTGGCCGGATCGTGGCCGATCGCGACAAACAGCCCATGCACCGCCAGCTGCGATACCGCGCCATCACGCGTGTCGCGCAGGGCCACGCCGGTTACACCAGCGCTGTTGCCCAGCACCTCGGCCACTTCAGCGTTCCACACCATCTCGATCCTGGGATTGGCATGAAGGCGCGCCTGGTTGGTCCGATCGGCCCGCAAGGTGTCGCGGCGGTGGATCAGATAGACCTTCTCGGCGAAATTGGTCAGGTACAGTGCTTCCTCGACCGCCGTATTGCCGCCGCCGACGACCGCGCAAATCCGCCCCCGGTAAAAGAATCCGTCGCACGTCGCGCAGGCCGATACGCCGCGCCCGCGAAATTCGGTCTCGCTGCCCAGCCCCAACCAGCGCGCTGACGCACCAGTGGCGATGACGATCGTGTCAGCGGTATAGTGTACGCCGCCATCACCGATTGCCAGGAACGGCGCCCGCCCCAGATCGACCTTGACGATGACGTCGCCGACCACGTCGACGCCCGCCTGGCGCACCTGTTCGCCCATTCGCGCCATCAGATCGGGACCGAGCACGCTGGCGTCGCCGGGCCAGTTCTCGACATCGGTGGTAATGGTCAATTGCCCACCGGGCTGCGGCCCTTCGACCAGCGTGGGCGCCAGCGCCGCTCGCGCGGCATAAATGGCCGCGGTATACCCTGCCGGGCCAGAGCCGATGATCAGGACCTTGCTGTGGCGGATGTCTGCCTCGGCGACCCCCGCGATTTCGCGTTCCAGCGTCATTGCGCCGCAAGCCGTGTTGCGGCGATCGGCGCCTGTTCCATCAGTTCGATCGCCTTCCAGGCCAGGGCCCGATATCGCGCGCTCGATTCCTCCATGAGATCCAGCCGCACGCGAAATTGCTCTGCCAGCGCCGGATGATCGGCATCCAGGATCGCCAGCACGCGGTCGAGCCCAGAGAGTTCGGCCTTGTATCCGTCGGTCTCTGCCTGCTGGCGAATATGGAAGACGCGACTCTCGTTTTCCTCGGTCCAGCCAGCCTCGGACAGCGACAGATGGAGTTCGGCGGTGCCCAGCCCGTTCAGCGTGTCGCGCAGCACGGTCCGCATGGTGCCCGGCCAAGCCGCAGCTTCCACGACCTGTGCGGCCCGGCGTTCCAGCGCCGCTTCATCGACAGCGTCCGTCGCAGCCACGGCGGCGAGGCGCGCGGCTTTCCACGTCTTGCGATCGGGTTCGTCACCGTCGATCACGCGGCGGTGCAGCGCCATGATCGCCTGCCGGCTCTGCTCGACATCGGGATATCGTTCAGTCAGCTTCACCAGGTCCGCGTTGGCGAGCAGGTCGAGCACCAGCTGCGAAACGATCGTCGTAAGATCCGCGCCCACCGGTGTCCGCTCTAGCCAGGCTAGCGCGAAACGCACCGCCTCGGGCTGCGGACGAAAGCCGTTGACCAGCATCGGCAGGGTCTCAGCCAAGGCAAGCGGGTATCCCAGCCGCTCGGCATAGGCGGGCGTATCATCGGCCTCGACGACCGCACCGATAACGTTCGCGTTTCCGTTTTCCCAGGCCGGGAAATAGACGAAGCTACCCGCTGCGACATGCCCCTGCAGGCGATCGAGCGCCTGCGCCTTGACCAGGGGGTCGCCGTGAAACGCAATCACCGCCACTTACTCTGCCCCCACATGCGCATCGACAAAGGCGTCGAGGCGGCTGCGCGACAGGGTGCCAAACGTCCGCGCGGTTTCCGCCCCGTCCTTCACGATCATCAGCAGCGGAATGCCGCGCACTTCGAAACGTTCGGCCAGGCCGGGATTGGCCTCGATATCGACCTTCACGATCTCCATCTCTTCGGCATATTCCTCGGCTATCTCGTCGAGCGTCGGAGCGAGCGCCTTGCACGGCGCGCACCAGGGCGCCCAGAAATCGACCAGCACGGGCTTGTCGCTGTTCATGACGATCTCATCGAAATCCTGCTCGTTGGCATTGCGCATGAAGTGATCCTTTCGGGGGGAAATAAGGTCAGCCGGCTTGCCCACCGACCATCATCCGGTCGATGCGCAGCGTAGGTTGGCCGACACTGACATGCAGCGACTGGCCCTGTTTGCCGCAGGTCGCCATGCCGCTGTCGAGCGCGAGGTCATTGCCGACCATCGAGACGTGGCGCAGCGCCTCATGACCCACGCCGATCAATGTGGCGCCGCGCAAGGGCGCAACCAACCGGCCCTTTTCGACCAGCCAGGCCTCGATCGTGGTGAAGTTGAACCGACCGGTGACAATGTCGACCTGCCCACCATCGAATTCGGTGGCGTAGATCCCACGATCGATCGAGGCGATGATGTCCGTCGGGTCCGCGTGGCCGTTCGCCAGAAACGTGTTGGTCATGCGCGGCAGCGGCAAGTGCGCATAGGATTGGCGGCGGCCATTCCCGGTCGAGCGGGCATTCATCAGCCCGGCATTGAGCCGGTCCTGCATCAGCCCGGTCAACACGCCGTCGTCCACCAGCACGGTGCGATCGGGCGCGGTGCCTTCGTCGTCGATGCCGAGTGATCCCAGACGCCCTGGGATGCCGCCGTCATCGATCACGGTCACACCGGGCGCGGCGATCCGCTCGCCCATCTTGCCGTCGAAGGCAGAGAGATGCTTGCGATGGTGATCGCCCTCCAGACCGTGCCCCACCGCCTCGTGAAACAGCACGCCGGGATAGCCCGGCCCCAGCACGATCGGCATTTCGCCAACGGGCGCTGGGATCGCCTCGAGATTGTTGAGCGCCATACGCGTCGCCGTCGCGACCATGGTGTCGATCGCGGCGGCATCGAAGCCATCGAGCCCCGCCCGCCGTCCCAGTCCCGCCTGCCCGCGTGCGCGGCGGCCACCCTGCTCCGCGATCACGATCATCGACAGGATGGTCATCGGCCGAACATCACCCGCCAGCAGGCCATCGGCATCGGCAACCAGCACCGTCGTGTCGGTCAAACGGACATTGGCATCGACCCGCACGATGCGATGATCCTGGCCACGAGCGCGTTCGTCGATCCGCTCCAGAATGGCGATCCAGGCAGTGGCTTCCGTAACCGCGACAGGATCGAGCGCGGGATAGAGCGCATGGCCGGCGGTGCGGCGGCTGAGTGCGACACCGGGTGAATGGCGCTGGACATCGCCGCCAGGTGCCAGCGTTCTTACCGCACGCGCCGTATCGAGCAGCGCGCCCGGGCGGATATCGGCCGAATGGGCAAAGCGCACCTCGCCCCGGTGGACCGTTCGCGCGCCTACCCCCTGCCGCATCGCAAACATACCCTGGGACACGCGGCCACCTTCAAGCTGCCAGCTGCGCGTGCTGCTTGCTTCGAAATAGAGATCGGCCAGATCGGCGCCGCCGCTAGCCAGCTCGCCCAGCGCGCGGCCGATCGCCGCCTCGTCCAGCCCGGCCGGTTCGAACAACCGCGCCCGCGCGCGGTCGAGCGCAATGTCGCCGCCGTTCATGCCCTGCCCCCCAATTGCATGTCGTCGATCAGGATAGAGCCGGTACGGATCGCCCCGATCCGCGCCACGTCGCGCCCGACCTTGCGAATGGCGGCCAGCATGGCAGGAACAGTGCCCGCAAGCGTCACGTCGGTGACGGCATGGACAATTTCGCCGTCCTCGACCCAGAAGCCCCGCACTGCCTGCGTCCAGTTGCCGCTGGCAGGATCGGTCTTTCCGCCCTGGAAGTGGGTGACGACCAGCCCGCTGCCCAGCATCCGCAGCATCGCGGCCCAATCGCCGCTTTCGGCCGTGCTGGTGAGTGCAAGGTTGTAATAGCCATCGGCGTTGCCCGTCGATGCCATTCCCAGCTTGCGGCCGGAAAAGCTTGACAGGAACAAGCCCTCGGCAACACCCGATCGCAGGATCGCGCGCGAGGAGCCGGCGATCCCCTCGCTATCGAAGCCGCCGCTTGCCAGCCCCAAAGGTTCGAACGGATCTTCGCGCAGGTCCAGATGCGCAGCGGCCACGCAGCGCCCCACCGGGTCTGGCAGGAAGCTCATGCGTCGATATTGCGACGCCCCGTTCAGCGCGCCAGCCACGATGTCGATCAGGGTTGCGGCCGTGCGCGGTTCGAACAACACCGCGCAACGGCGGCTGCCCACGGCCCGCGCACCCAGTGCCCGGCGCGCGCGCGCCGCCGCGTCGCGCGCCAGCGTTTCGGGCGCAATCAGGGCCTCAATCCGCCGTTCCTGCGACTGGCAGAAATCGGAAATGCTGCCACCATCGTCCTGCGCCAGCATCACCGTCCAGCGCGCATCGTTGGAGCGCAATGCAGTGCGACAGAACCCATCGCTGGTCGCCAGGGCCCACAGGCCCTCGGTGGCCAAGGCCACGGACTCCCCGGCGCGCAACCGGCTGTCCGACGCAGCGATTTCGGCGGTAATCCGGTCCAGCGCGCGCGCTGCTTCCAGCATCGCCTGGGCACTGCGCGGGCTGTCGCCATAGAGCAACGGTGCGGGGCCGGCAAAGGCCAGGCGATCGGCCGGCGGCAGATCGGCATCGGGATCGGGCTGGACATGCGCGGCGATCAGCATCGCCTCTTCCACCACGCGGTCGATCGCCGCCCGGTCGAATCCCGCGGTCGAGGCCGATCCCCGGCGGCCATTGTGAAACACGGTCAAGCCGAGGCTTTGGCTGCCGCTGCGCTCGGCCATCTCGATCTCGCCATCGCGCACCGCCGTCTTGGCGATGCCCTCATGCCGAACCGAGGCGCGCGCCCGCGCGCCGCGCTTGGCCGCCTGTTCGACCGCCCACTGCGCCGCATCGCGCAAGGCCGCCTCATCGTGGGTCAACAAAGCGGTCATACCGCGCCCTCAACCCGCGCAAAGCTGGCATGGCCATGATGCAGGGTCAGGCGGTGGGTGTGATAGGCCGCCAACCGCTCGTTATGGACGACGCTGACGATGGTCGCGTGCGGCATCGCATCCAGGACTGCTTGATAGAAATACGCTGCATTGTCGGCGTCCAGCGCGCTCGTCGCCTCGTCCAGCACCAGCAGGCTGGGCCGCTGCAGCAGAATGCGGGCAAGCGCCACGCGCTGCTGCTCCCCTGGCGACAGTTCGTCCTGCCACATGCGCAGCGCGTGCATGTCCGCGACATGGGCGTCGAGCCGCACGCGTTCGAGCAATGCCGCGATGGTCGCGTCGTCATGATCTTCCGACCGATCGGGAAAGCAGATCGCGTTCTTGAGCGTGCCGAGCGGGAGGTAGAGCCGCTGCGGCACCAGCATCGCTGTGCCACGCCGGGTCATCGCCACCTGGCCCGTCCCGTCGGGCCAGAGGCCAGCCATGGCGCGCAGCAGCGTGGTCTTGCCCGTACCCGAAGGCCCTTCGATCACCCAGCGCTCGCCGTCGCGGATCGTCCAGTCCGCCACCGACAGCAGGGGCTCCCCATTCGGGCGGCGCAGCATCAAGCCGGTTGCGCTGATGGCCACGCCATCGGGCGTGCCACCCGGCGCAAAGCCGATGCCGCGCGGGCGTTCGTGATCGATCGCGTCGTCCAGGGCCTTCAAGCGGTTGAAGTTGGCGATCTGGCGCGCGATGCCCGGATAGCCGAGAACGATATAAGACAAGTTGCTGGAAAACTGTGTGAAGGCATCGCGGGCGGCCTGCACCTGTCCGAACGTAATGGCGCCAGCGAAATACTTGGGCACTGTCAGGAACAGCGGCACGATCGCCATGACCTGCTGATAGATGCTCTGCCCCGCCTGCAACCCGGCATTGGCCAGCATCAGCCGATACCAGTTGCGCCTGATGTTGGCGAAGGTCTCGCGAAGGCCGTGCAGTTCTATGCCCTGGGCGCCTGAAAAGGCGATCTGTTCGCTGTTGCGCCGGACGTGGAGCAGTTCGCTGCGGAAATCGGCATCGTAATGCTGCTCTCGCATGCGCCGCCGGACAAACGGCTTGCCGATCCAGGTGATAAGCACCGTGCCGAACAGGACATAGCCGATGGCGAACCAGACAAGGTCGCCACCGGGCAGCGGGATGCGGTAGCCAAACAAGGGAATGGCAAGCGGTCTCGCCGTCTGCACCAATATGGCGGCAAACGCGATCGCCCGCACGAGGCTGAACACCAGCGAAACCAGGATGCTGAGCGGGGACGTGCCATAGATCAGGCCCATGGACGTGAATTCCTTCACATCCTCGGCGATGCGCTGGTCGGGATTGTCGATCATCCGCAGCCGCTCGATCTCGTAAAAGCGATCGCGCGCGAACCAGCGGCCCAGATACCAGTTCGTCAGCCATTGCCGCCACCGGATCGACAGCGTCCAGCCGACGATGTTGTGGGCAGTCGCCGTGCCGATCTGAATTGCAATGATGGTCGCGAAAGCAAGAACCAGCGACAGGAACAGCCCACCCTGGCGCTGCTCGATCGCATCATAGAAGTGGCGCTGCCATTGGTTGGCCAGCAACAGCGCATAGGTCGTGCCCACCTCGATCGCGCAATAGCACGCCACCAGAAGCCACGCCCATTTCCAATCGTCGGACACGAAGTATCGCGTGGTCAACCGCCACGCGTGGGCCCAGCGCTCCCGTGCCGGTTGGTTGGACTGGAGGCCCGCTTCGCGGCGGGCCTCCTCGACGTTGGCAGGCGGTGGCATCATCGCTCGATTATACCCAGTCAGAAAAGGCGCTTGGAAATGCTGAGACGCACCGTGCGCGGCTCGCCCACCGGCACGTAGGTATAGACCGAGGCCGAGCCGTAGTTCCGCCGATCGAAGACGTTGCGGACGCCCAGATTGAGGTTGAAACCCTTGAAGCTCAGGAACACGTTGGCGTCCACCTGCCGCGATGCCGGCACGACATATTGTCCCAGCAGATTGGCAAAGGAACTTGATCGTCCGTACAGGCCCGCCGCCACACCGCCGCTGAGGTCGTCCGAAAGCTTTGTCCGATAGGTCGAATAGACGCTGTAGGTATCGCGCGGTTGCTGCGCGACGACGGTCTGCAGGGCGTTGGTCGTCAACAGCTTGTAATTGGTGCGGGTAAGCGATGCCAGCACCGTCCACCCCCGCAACAGCTGTCCGGCAATGTTCAGGTCTACGCCGCGGCCGCGCTGGCCCGGTCCGGGCAACAGGTTGGTGGGGTCAGCCGGATCGCGAATGATGATGTTATCCTGCTGGATATCGAAATACGATGCGTTGATCGTCGCACGCTTGTGGAAGAGATCGAGCTTGATGCCCGCTTTGTCAACGGCGGAGCAAAAACCGGCCACTGTGGCGGAGTAAAAGTAGGCCACTGACGTTGCGGCAGATTCAAAGCACAGGGGCCCCGATCGGGGC
>NZ_QBUE01000015.1:0-119072 GCF_003058045.1 Novosphingobium sp. GV079
TCCGCGCTGTAGCGCTTTCTCGTCGTCTTCATTCCAGTCCATTCCTCAGGTCAGGCTGAGCTTATCATCCTGTCCAGAAAAACGGCACCACCTCACTAAACGTCACGACTCTGCTCAATATTGCGGGTTCGCTGCGCATCGGCGCGGCGGCTCTCAAGTCGCCGGGGTCCTATCCGGGAGTGTTCTGGGCCTACATCGACGGATCGCGTCGAAAGATTTGGGCGTTGCTCACCGACGGCACAATCTGGGCATATCGCGCGCAGGCCGTAACCTTGACGGCGGGCACTATCCGCATCGGTTCCGCTTCAGTCTACAACGCAAACTGGGTTGTGTTCACCGCGCCCGATGCCAGTGGAAATTACCAGGTCTATAAGCAGAACCGTGCAACCGGACAGGTCACGGCACTGACCACCACAGGCAACCACACCGATTTGCAAATCAATGGCAGCGTGGCTGCGTGGCTGACCGATGGCACCTATAGCGATTATTGTGATCTCGATGCTGGCATAGCCGGCCCTGTAACGGCCCGCCCGCTTATATGGGCTGTCGGACACTCAATGCTGGCCAATTATGCTACGAACCGCCAGCCTCCGCTGCCTGATAAAGTGGCGTCGGCGCTCAATTGGCCTTTGGCCAATTTTGCAATCCAGGGCGCGGGTTCGGCGCAGCAAGTCGCTCGTGCGGGACTTGTGGCCACCACGCTGACCGTAACCGGGAATACGATCCCGGCCTCTGGCCCGGTTACTATAACCGCCGTCACGCCGAACGATTTTATCGTTTCCGCCTATGGCCCGCGCTCAATCTACGGATGGCTGGGCGGGGTCTATGGATATCTGACGTGGGACTCTGTGGCTGGCGAACGTTTCTGGCGGGCCACGGCTGGCGATGCTGTCCCGATTTCGGCGGGAGCAACTTGGATACCGGACGTTGGCTTGGCTTTTTCGGGCGTTGCTTTGATCTGGACTCTTGTGAACGATGATCATGGCAGTGCTGGCCGTGCAGCGTCGCTCGCTAATCTCAACATGATTGTCGCCGCGCTCAAATCACTGGGCAAACGCTTTGTCATCCTGCGCGAGTTTCCGCGCACTACCGACACAATCGGTTCGGCGAGCCGGGCAGACATCGATGCACTCAATGCCGCAGTCCAGGCCGCCTATCCCAATAATTGGCTTGATCTGATGCCGACGCTCTACGCGAACGCAGCACCGTCGGACGCGACAGCTGTGTCGCAGGGATTGGTCCCGCCATCATTGAGCGCGGGTGACGGCTTCCACTTGGGCAATGCGGGCAATGATCTGGCCACCGTTGCCATCGTCAACTTTATCAAAGCAAAAGGTTGGGCCTAACTATGCCTACTACTACAGTCGTGGCGCTCGACGGCACCATCACCACCACCGACGCCAACTGGCCGCTGCTTGCCTATGACGATCAAGTCAATGCGGGCACCATGCTTCTTTGGGACCCATCCATTGCCGCGCAATGGCCCACCGCAGTAATCGGCGGCGCGGTCAATGCAGGCGACAGCTGGAAAAACCTGAGCGAAAATTTCGCTGACGGTATCCAGCAGTCGGGGGTCATGCCAGTCTATGATGCCACTGGCGCCCAGTTCGCTGCCGCCACCACCGGCAGCATCTACTGGCCTGCTGGGCTGTTTGATCTCAAGGCGCTGGACTATCCCAATTTTGCAATGACGTGCTGGGGCAAGATGCCGGCAAATCCTGTTGCCAGCGGGACCCATCGGCTTTTTGGATTCGGCAATACGACCGGGGCAATGTCTTTCGGGGCGTGGTATAATTACAACAATACGCCGCTTCTCGGTTTGTCAGCCGTTATCGATGGGTCTGGTTCTTCATCGGCTGATGCTACCGCGCTCATCAACAAGGCCTTTTGCATCCAGATGACTTGCGCCGATGCTGGTTCTGGGCAGCGAAAGATTACGATTTTCCTGAACAACGCTCAGATTGCCCAGGTTACCAAAACCCCGGCTTTGGCGGCACAACCGACCGTTAGCTTTGGCCTAGGCAAGGCAACTTCCGCTTTCGCTGGGCCGGACGATGCCAAGTTCAGCCGGTTGATCATGGAAAACTGTAGCATTTCCGGTTTCGATCCCGAAGTTCGGCGGCAGGCTGAGTGGAAGGCAAAGCACGCGGTATTTGGGCTGTGATCCTCCTTGCCGGTCTTTGGCCGTTGGCGCTTGCCGGGTGGCGGCCATGACTCCCTCCGACATTCATCGAGACCTGGGCCGCATGGAAGGACGCCTCGACGCCGTGGAAGATCGCCTGACGAAAATAGAGGTGGTCCTTGAGCGGATCGATCAGCGCATGGCCCGGATCGAAGAGACAGAGGCCAAGCGCAAGGGTGGCTGGGCCGTCCTGGTCGCGGTCGCGTCGCTCATCGCCTCGTTCGTGGCGGCCATGTTTGGGCTGCTGGTCAACCATTTCTGGAAGTGAAATGACCATGATCGATATTTGCAAGCTGCAAGCCAGGCTGCGCGGTGCCGGCTACGCGATCGGCGCGGTCGACGGTGTTGCCGGCGCCAAGACCATGACGGCGCTGATGGCGGCCGTCGCTGGCCGGCCAATGGCGCCGCTCCTGCCGCTGGGCGGCGCCGCGGCGATATGGCTGGCGCCGGCTGGGCTGCTCGATACCAGCGCGCGCCTGGCCAACTGGCTGGGCCAGGCCGCGCACGAAACCGGCGGCTATCGCGTGCTGCGCGAAATCTGGGGGCCGACGGATGCGCAGCGCGGCTATGAAGGGCGCGAAGACCTGGGCAACACGCAGCCAGGGGACGGCAAGCGCTACCTCGGCCGTGGCCTGTTCCAGATCACCGGGCGCGCTGCCTATCGCATCATGGGCGGCAGAATCGGAATGGACCTTGAGGCGCAGCCGGAGATGGCCGAGCTTGCCCCCACGGCCGTGCGCACCGCCTGCGAGTTCTGGAACCTGCGCAAGCTGTCGGCCTTGGCCGACGCCGGCGCAGATGATGCCATTACCCATCGCATCAACGGCGGCGAAAACGGTATCGACAGCCGCCGCCGCTATGTCCTGCGCGCCAAGACGCTGCTGATCTGATCCCGGGCGCGCTGCGCCACCCTTCGGAGACATCGCTATGCCCACCCTGCCCCCGGCCTATGGCTGGCTCTCGGCGCTTGCCCAGCGTCCGCGCATGATCGACGCGGCCCTCGCGCTCTACGGCGTCACGGAAATGCCCGGCGCCGCGAACAACCCCCAGATCATCGGCTGGGCCAAGGAACTCGGCGGCACCGTCGCCAAGGTCTACACGGCCGACAGCATCGCCTGGTGCGGCCTGTTCATGGCGGTGGTGGCCGATCGCGCCGGCAAGACCGTGCCCGCCAATCCGCTCTGGGCGCTGTCCTGGGCGCAATTCGGCAACCCGGCACCTGTGCCGGGCTTGGGCGACGTCTTGACCTTCCGGCGCGACGGGGGTGGACATGTGGGGCTCTACGTGGCGGAGGATGAGGCGGCCTATCACGTTCTCGGCGGCAACCAGGGCGACCGGGTGAGCATCGCCCGCATCGCCAAGAGCCGATTCTACGCCGCGCGCCGGCCGGTCTACCAGGTGCAGCCCGCGAGCGTGAAACCCTATCGCGTGGCCGCCCAAGGCCAGCTTTCCACGAACGAGGCGTGATCATGAGCATATCGATGATGTTGATCCTGCTGATCGGAGCTCACGCTTTTGCCGACTATCCCGGCCAAGGCGATTTCCTCTCAAAGGCCAAGAACCGCACGGCGCCGATTCCCGGCGTACCGTGGTGGCAGGCTCTTGGCGCACATGTCACGATCCATGGTGCGCTGGTGGCGTTGATCACTGGCATCTGGTGGCTGGCGATTGCCGAGGCGGCAATCCACTTCGCGACCGATGATGCCAAGTGTCGTGGGCGCATTTCCTTCAACGCCGATCAGGCAATCCATCTGCTGTGCAAGGTAGCCTGGGCACTGATTGCATGGAGCATATCATGATCAAGACCTGGATCTCGCACGCGCGCGCCGAGGCGGCGTCACTATGGCGCCTGTGGTCAGTCAAGATCGCGGCTTTGGCTGGCTTGTTTGTCGCATATCTGATGAGCGACCCAACGCTACTGCCGCGCGTCGTAGCTTATGTGCCAGAGGGGTGGCGCCCACTGGCGTCGGCGGCCGTGGGCTTCGCCGCCTTCGCGTTACCCACGATCGCGCGCCGGCTGCCGCAGCCGCCCAAACCGGGAGATGGACAGTGATCGGCGCGCTCTTTACCCGCGCCTGGGCGCGGCTGGTGAACCTGCTGGCACCCATCCTGGTGCCGATCCTACTCGGCCTCCTGCTGTTCTTCGCCGGCGGATGGGCCTGGCAGACAGTGCGCATCGAGGGCTTCCACCTGTGGCTGATCAAGGTCGATGGCCTGCGCAAGGAGCGCGACGACGCCATCGCCGCGCTCGCGGCCGTGAAGAAAGCCCAGCCCGAGGCGGCCCAGGCGCAGGCCATCGTAAACCATGCACCCGCCGCAGCTGCGGCGCAGATCGCGGAGAAATCCAATGTCGATGCCCAAGCCTATTATGAGCGCGGCCGTGCTGCTGGCGCTGCCTATGCTGATGCTCACCGGGTGCTGCCAACGTGCCCTGGAAGTCCGGTCAGCAATGCCGATCTGCCCGGAGCCGATCACGCTGCCCCGGTCAATGACCGATCCAGTGCAGCAAGCCTCGATGTTGCCGTCTCCCGCGCCGACTACGACATCCTCGTCGGCAACAGCCTCAGGCTCGCCAAAGTGTATCAGGATGCCCAAGCCCTGATCGATGCGGGCGTAGCCGTGGCATCAAGCAATCCTTGACGACTGTGGCGCTGTTGCAGGGGTGTGCGAGGTAGCTGGATCACCGGCTAGGGGTCGAACCTAGATTGCGGCAGTCAAAGTGCCGTGTCCTGCCATTAGACGACCGATGAAAAATGGCGGTTGCGGGAGCAGGATTTGAACCTGCGACCTTCAGGTTATGAGCCTGACGAGCTACCGGACTGCTCCATCCCACGTCGCCGATTGCACCGGGCTTTCCCGGCCGGTTGCATGGCTGCCTCCTATGATTGGAGATTGCTTGCGATGGCGCACCATAGCACATTCAGCGCGCGGGGGAATCCCAAAAAGGCCAATCGACTTGCGCGAGTTTTGCGTGAGAATCGCTCAAAAACCAGCCATGTTCGCGCACTGTTCCGGCACTTCAAACCGCAGAAACGGCGGAAACCAGCCATTTCTTCCTACAACCATTGCGTTGACATCGTAGGGGTCGCAAGTTCAATCCTTGCTACGCCCACCATCGGAAACCCTTGAAAAGCCCCGCTTCGGCGGGGTTTTTCGTTTGCCGCGTTTGGCGACACTAGGGCCATTTCGCATGAAATGGCAAACGCGCATCGGCATCAAGTTCGATAGATGCTGTTCGCTTTGGCAAAGCACATTCACATTACTGCGATATGGTCCAAGCCTCCCGTTTAAGGGGCATGAAGCTCAGCTCACAAGCCATGGTCGGGTAATGGCAAATTCATGATTTTGCTCGAATAAATTCCTATAGGAACCCGAAAACTTCGTTAGGTTTTATCTGTCATTTTGGCAGAATTCCTCGATTGACGAAATTTCTGCATGCGACCATACACCGGAACGAACAACGGGCTTGTGCATAAACAGGGGATTGAGAGGAGATGACCGTGCGGCTGCTCATCGACATCCTTAGTGCCTTGACGGCGACTGTTTCGTTTTTTCTGATTGCAGCCAACCTATTCGTGATCGTGATGACGATCCTGCATAAGCGCCGACTGGCCATGCGGGTATTGTTTCCATTTTCACGTGCAGTGGCGATGCTACGAATGAGCGACAGCTATCGACCGTCGAGGCCATATCGGCGTTGGTGACCCCTGCATCTACCGATCTTTGGCGATATTTCCCGCTTTTGGGTAGGCGTTCTAGGAAGTGTGGTTGTTGAAATCGCAGCCTGTTACCGCGCTACTTCGAATTCCGATGGCGATGTACCAAAGCGGTATCGCAAGCTTGGCTATATCGCAGTACGCACGTTTCTCGCTCTTGCTGGCGGGACGCTTGCAGAGGTGTTTGAGGCAAGTACCACCATGGCGGCTTTCTACCTCGGCGCGTCAGCACCGATTGTAATAGATAAGCTGGCTCAAGGCGCACTACCGACTATACCCACACATAAAGACGACGGTTGAATTTCAAAGTTCGAAGCCCTGTCTTTTGCCAAAGAGCGGACATTGTTGGATATGATATCTGTGCGTAATAGACTGCATTGTCCGTTACGCACGTTTTTTCTAAAGCTCAATCCGTGGCGATGAAGTGATCGGCCAGAGTCTTGGCCGTAAACCCATGGCTGTAGCTTTGCGGATCGAGCGGCAGCATCGTGGCGTTCCAGCGGTTCCAATCCTGCGTCAGCGCGGCAAAGACATCGGGATACCGCGCCTTGAGGTTGGCGCGTTCCATGGGATCGGCCTCGACATCGAACAGAAACGTGTTGTCGCCGATTTTCAGGTATTTCCATTGGCCGCGGCGCGCCGCCTGCTGGTCGTGCAGCTTGTAACGCCAATAGAGCGTGCGTGCCGGCAGGCTGCCACCGGCAATCGCGCTGCGGATGTCGATGCCATCGGGGGCAAAGGCAGGATCGGGCGCGCCGCCCGCCGCAGCGACGAACGTGGGCAGCCAGTCCATCGAGATGATCTGTGCCGTGCTGGTGCTGCCCGGCTGGCTCAGGCCGGGCCAACGCACGATCGCGGGGATGCGTAAGCCCCCTTCGAGCAGTTCGGTCTTGCGCCCGGTAAACGGCCAGGTATCGGCAAAGCGTTCGCCGCCATTGTCGCTGGTGAACACCACCACGGTGTTGTCGGCCTGGCCCGAATCCGCCAGTGCCTTGAGAATGCGCCCGACCTGAAGATCGAGGCCCTGCACCATCGCGGCATAGGTTTTCTGGCTGCCACCATCGAAATGCATCAGCGCCTCGGGGTCCTTGGACTGGGCCAGCCGCTTTGACTCGCTGTCGTCGTCCGGGGTTTCCCAAGGCCAGTGCGGCGCGGTGAAATGCAGGCTGAGCAGCCAGGGCTTGCCGATGCCGGCATTGCGCCGCACCGCCGCCACGGCGTGATCACCCAAGAGATCGGTCAGGTATCCGGCCTGCTGCACCGGCGTGGCGCCATCCCACAAATCCGGCCGCCCGCCCGAGGTGGCGTGGGTGTAATAGTCCACCGCGCCGCTGCGGATGCCCCAGAATTCGTCATAGCCGCTCAATCGCGGATCGTAGTCGGGCAGGCTGCCCAGATGCCACTTTCCGATCAGCCCGGTGGCATAGCCGGCCTTGCGCAGCAGCGAAGGCAGCGTGGGCTGGCTGGGCGGCAGGCCGATCGCGCGCTGTGCCAGCGGCTCTTCGAGCCCCACCGGCAGGCGAT
Organism: Novosphingobium sp. GV079; assembly: GCF_003058045.1. Classification (NCBI taxonomy): domain Bacteria; kingdom Pseudomonadati; phylum Pseudomonadota; class Alphaproteobacteria; order Sphingomonadales; family Sphingomonadaceae; genus Novosphingobium; species Novosphingobium sp. GV079. Next base: position 7,423 of record NZ_QBUE01000015.1, read on the forward strand.
ATTGATAGCGCCCGGTAATCAGCGCCACGCGCGTGGCGGTGCACACCGCGCTGTTGGCATAGGCCTGGGTAAAGCGCACGCCCTGCTGCGCCAGTGCATCGATTGCGGGCGTGGCATAATCGCGCCGGCCATAGCACGAGACATCGGCATAGCCCATGTCATCGGCCATGATATACAGGAAATTCAGCTTCTTGCCCGTATCGGGCACGCCCAGCGCTGGCGATGCCAGTGCCGCGCCTCCGGCAGCAAGGCCGGCCAGGGCTGCGCGGCGGGAAAGGCGGGATGCGGGCATGACAGGCTCCTTGCAACAGGATGGAACGGCGCGGCAGAGGTCAGCCGGACGCCAGCCATTGTCTACAAATTTAATTGAACACCCCGTATAGCCATGCTTGGCTCTGCAATTGCGCCACATGCGAGCCAACTGCGCTTGATCGCGGAGTGCCGCACAGGCCACGTGCCCGGCATGAATGATGTTTCCACCGATGCGACCCTGGCGTGCCGGCGTCTGTACTGGTCCGCACTGCAGGATCGGTGGGACCGCCGCACCCGGCAGGCCGCGGCGTGGCTGGCGGACGAGGCCGGCGTGGTGGATATCGGTTGCGGGCTGATGCCGCTGCGCGACCATCTGCCGGCCGGCACCCGCTATGTGCCAGTGGACATTGTCGATCGCGGGCCCGGCACGGTCCTGACCGATCTCAACGCCGATCCGCTGCCCCGCTTTGCCGAACGCGCCGCCGCCATGCTCGGCGTGGTGGAATATGTCACCGATCTACCGCGCCTGTTTACCCAGTTGCGCCAGTTCGACCGCGTCGTTCTGTCCTACAACCACGCGTCGGTGCAGGATGTGCTGTGGGCCATGCGCCTGCGCCGCAAGGAGGTGATCTGGCTGCATCGCCATGGGCCGGCGCGCTTTGCCCGCCTGCTGGAGGACGCCGGCTGGCACATCGCGCGCCGCCACCGCGTGCGCGTGGGCGAGGCGATGTACGATCTGCGCAGCTGCCCTTGAATGGCCGCCACGTTGCCGCACTGCGGCGCAAAACATAAGCTCGGTTCAAGAATCGCCGGAGCCGCGCTTGCGCCGCGTTCCGCACCTGCTAAGGGGGCGGTAAGTTCAACTCCCCAGGCAAGGCAACAGGACGGCTATGGCGAAGATCAAGGTGAAGAACCCGATCGTCGAGATCGACGGCGACGAGATGACCCGCATCATCTGGGAATGGATCCGCGAACGCCTGATCCTTCCCTACCTCGACCTGGACCTCAAGTATTTCGATCTTTCGGTCGAAAAGCGTGACGAAACCGGCGATCAGATCACGATCGATTCGGCCAACGCCATCAAGCAGTACGGCGTGGGCGTGAAGTGCGCCACGATCACCCCGGACGAAGCCCGCGTCGAAGAATTCGGCCTCAAGAAGATGTGGAAGTCGCCCAACGGCACGATCCGCAACATCCTGGGCGGCGTGGTGTTCCGCGAGCCCATCGTGATCCAGAACGTGCCCCGCCTCGTGCCGGGCTGGACCGACCCGATCGTGGTTGGCCGTCACGCCTTTGGTGACCAGTACAAGGCCACCGACACCCTGATCCCCGGCCCGGGCAAGCTGCGCCTGGTGTTTGACGGCGTGAACGGCGAATCGATCGATCTCGAAGTGTTCGATTTCCCGTCGGCCGGCGTCGCCATGGCGATGTACAACCTTGACGATTCGATCCGCGACTTTGCCCGCGCCAGCTTCAACTATGGTTTGAACCTGGGCTGGCCGGTCTATCTGTCGACCAAGAACACCATCCTCAAGGCCTATGACGGCCGCTTCAAGGACCTGTTCCAGGAAGTGTTCGACAGCGAAGGCTTCAAGGAAAAGTTCGCTGCCGCCGGCATCGAATACCAGCACCGCCTGATCGACGACATGGTCGCTTCCGCGCTCAAGTGGTCGGGCAAGTTCGTGTGGGCCTGCAAGAACTATGACGGTGACGTGCAATCCGACACCGTGGCGCAGGGCTTCGGCTCGCTCGGCCTGATGACCTCGGTGCTGATGACGCCCGACGGCAAGACCGTGGAAGCCGAAGCGGCCCACGGCACCGTCACGCGCCACTATCGCCAGCACCAGCAGGGCAAGGCGACCAGCACCAACCCGATCGCCTCGATCTTCGCGTGGACGCGCGGCCTGATGTATCGTGGCAAGTTCGACGAAACCCCCGATGTGGTGCGTTTTGCCGAAACGCTGGAGCGCGTGTGCATCGAAACCGTGGAAAGCGGCAAGATGACCAAGGACCTCGCGATCCTCATCGGCCCCGACCAGCCCTGGATGACCACGGAAAAGTTCTTCGAAGCGATCGTGGAAAACCTGGAAAAGGAAATGGCTGCCTGGGCCTGAACCCGCGCCATTTCGCATGAAAAAGAAAGGCTCCGGCGTCTGCCGGGGCCTTTTCTTTTGGGGTGGGAACGTCCTAACAGGAATAAACGCGGTCTTGCGGGGCACAACAGGCGCAAGCAGCCGTGGGCAAGGGGGCCTTGGGCAAAGTGAGTAGCATGACGCAATTGGCACCCATGGTGGGGATCGCGCTGGCCGTGGTGGCCGTGCTCGCCACGCTTGTGGTGCTGCTGATCGTGCGCCGCCGCCGCGCCGCCGCCCTGGCCGCGCAAGAGGCCGAACTTGTCGAAGAAGCCCCGCCCCCACCGCAGCGCCGCCGCAACTTTGGCCCCGGCGCCGGCACCGCCGCCGATCAGGCTGATATGCCAGACGATGGCCCGAGCCTGCCCGCGTTCGTCACCGCTGCCCAGGCAGCCAGTGCCGACGCGCAACCGACCGCGCCATTCGTGGCCGAACCGGCTGCCCCGCGCCAGTCGCGCGGGTTGCCCGCCGCCATCGCCGGCGCTCTGGCCCAGGCCGTGGTGTTTCGCCAGTCCTTCCCGCCCGTGCCCACCGGGGCGCACAGCTTCTATGGCGGCGTGCCGTTCACCCCGGGGCCTCTGGAGTGGCCGCGGTCTGCCCACACCGGCCTGCCGCTGCATTTCCTGTTGCAGGTGGATTGTGCGCAAGTGCCGCCCCGCGCACGCCTGGGCGTGTTGCCCGGCAGCGGCGCACTGCTGTTCTTTGCCGATCTCGCTGCCGTGCCCGGTGGTCCCGCCGCAACCGAAGGCCGCGTGATCTGGATCGATGATGCTGGCTCTGCCGAATGGACCGAGGCAGAGCCCCCCGCTGATCTGCCGCCGGCCTATGCCGATGCGGCCGCTCAGGCCTGGCCATGGGCCGTCGATGCGGCCGACGCGCCACAGGTACTGCCGCGCTGGCCGTTCGCGCCCGCTGTGATCGAACTGACCACGGCGGCCCACGATCCGGCCGCGCCGCCGCTGCCCTGGCCGGAAAGCGCGGCCACCGCCGATGCCCTGCTGGCCGCACAGGGCAGCCCGGTTGCGGTCTTTGCCCTCTCGCCCAACGATTTCAACTTGGGCGACGATGGCCTGATGGATCGGCCCTGGCCGGGCTTCCCGCACGATTGGCTGTCGATCCAGACGCTGGTGGCGATGCTGCTGCGCGAAGCCGGGCGAACCAGCGTGGCTGCCGCCCGCGCGCTCTGGCCCGATCTGGCGGATGAGGATCGGCGCACGCTGCTCGCCCAGATCGAAAGCGAATGCGGCGAATGGCATGCCCTGGCGCGCAACAAGGCGGCCTTTGCCGATGTCACCGCGCCGGTGCGCGACGCGTTCTGGCAATGGTTTTCCAGCTATGCCCCCCTCGCCCGCCTGGTGGCGCCGCGTGGCTGCGTGGCCGCGGTGGAAACCACGCTGCACGCCCTGCCCGGCAGCGCGGCGGCGTTTCCCGATGAACTCGTGGCGCGGCTGGCCTATCGCCACGCGCTGGCGGTGCGCACCGCTGCGCGCGTGCACGCCCGCGTGCCCGATCGCCTGCTCGCCGCGCCGTGCGAAACCGAGGCCGATCAATCCGACCGCATCCGCCGCCAATTGCTGCTGCTGGAACTCTCGGCCGACGAAGCACTGGGCCACCACCTGGGTGACCACGTCCTGCAGTTCTGGATCACGCCCGAAGACCTTGCCGCGCGACAGTTTGCCGCCGTCGAGGTGACCGCGCCCGCCGTCTGAGCCGATTCCCACCCGGAACGGTGGCGCTTTTGCTGGTCAGCCACACAAACTTACCGTCGCCAGGGGTGGCCAAGCCGGACTCCACCCCCTAGCCTGCGCGGCATGGCAGGCCAGCTTCTTCCCACGTCCGCACTTTCCGATGCCCTGGTGATCCTAGGGGCGGCGGGTATCGTCATTCCCGCCTTTGCGCGCTTTCGCATCACGCCGATCATTGGCTTCATCCTGGTTGGCCTGCTGGTGGGCCCCTATGGCCTGGGCTCGCTGGCGCAGCAGCTGCCCTGGCTGCACTACATCACGATATCCAATCCCCACGCGATAGAGCCGTTTGCCGAGTTCGGCATCATCCTGCTGCTGTTCGAGATTGGCCTGGAACTGTCGTTCAATCGCCTGTGGTCGATGCGGCGGCTCGTGTTCGGGCTGGGCGCGATGGAACTGATCGGCTCGGCGCTGCTCGTGGGCCTGGGCCTTATGCTGCTGGGTCAGCCGGTGGCTGGGGCACTCGGCCTGGGTCTGGCGCTGGCGCTCTCGTCTACCGCGCTGGTGCTGCCGATCTCGGGCACGCAAGGGCCGGTTGGCCGGGCTGCGCTGTCGATGCTGCTGTTTGAAGATATCGCGCTGGTGCCGATCATCTTCCTGCTTGGCGCCATGGCTCCGGTTGCTGCCGCCAACGCACCCAGCCTGGTCGAAACACTGTGGAAGGGCGGCGCGGTGATCGTGGCGCTGCTGGTGTTCGGACGGTTTGGCCTGCCGCCGCTGTTTGCCCAAGCCGCCAAGACCAAGAGCCCGGAACTGTTCCTGGCCGCCAGCCTGCTGGTGGTGATCGTGGCGGCGCTCGCCACCGGCGCAGCCGGCCTTTCGCCGATCATGGGCGCACTGCTCGCTGGCCTGCTGATCGCCGAGACCGAATACCATGGCGAAGTCGAGGCGATTACCAAGCCGTTCAAGGGCCTGGCGCTGGGCGTGTTCCTGATCACCGTGGGCATGGGGATCGACCTGCGCGTGCTGGCCGCCAATTTCGGCCCTCTGGCGCTGGGCGTGCTGGGCGTGGTCGTGGCCAAGGCAGTGGTGACCGGTCTGCTGCTTCTGTTCTGGGGCAAGGAAAGGTCGACTGCGATCGAGACCGGCATTCTCATGTCCAGCCCATCGGAAACCACGCTGATCGTGCTGGGTACGGCGGCGCAGGCCCAGTTGATCCAGCCAGCCACCGCGCAGTTCTGGCAGATCGTTACTGCCATTGGCCTCACCATCACGCCGCTGCTGGCCAAAGTGGGCCAGGTGGGCGCCGGCCGCGTGCGCAATCGCGCCCGGGCGGACGAGGTCGCTGTGGAAGAGCCTGAGGGCCGCCGCACCGTGATCCTGGGCTTTGGCCGCGTGGGCCGCCTGATCGGCGAAATGCTGGCCGAGCACGGCCGCCCCTACCTCGCGCTCGATGCCGAACCGGCCGTGGTCCGCGCCGCGCGCGCCGCCGGGCTGCCGGTGCTGTTCGGCAATATCGACAGCGCTGCGGTGATCGACCGGCTCAATCTGGCTGACGCCAGCGCGGTGATCGTGACCATGGACGAACCGGTGCTGGCCCTGCGCATCGTGCGCAAGCTGCGCACCCTGGCGCCAGAGGTGCCGATCATCGTGCGCGCACGCGATCCCGGCCACGCCGCACAGCTCTATCGTGCCGGGGCCAGCCACGCCGTGCCCGAAACGCTGGAAAGCTCGCTGCAACTGTCAGAAGCTGTGCTGGTCGACCTGGGCGTGCCAATGGGCCCGGTGATCGCCTCGATCCACGAAAAGCGCGATCAGTTTCGCCAGCAGATCATGGCCGAGGGCGAACTCGCCGCCCCGCCGCGCCTCAAGGCCAGCCGTTTGCGCGAGCGGTGACGGAAGGAAGGTAAGGGCCCCTCCACCACCGCTGCGCGGTGGTCCCCCTCCCCACGGTGTGGGGAGGATCTGGTACGGTCCTCCCCACAAGGTGGGGAGGTGGCAGCCCAAAGGGCTGACGGAGGGGCTGGCGAACAACCAACCCCTCCAGCATCAGAAAATTACCCGGCGAGCACGGCCTTGGCCGCAGCCAGCGCATCGGCCGCCTTGCTGCCATCGGGGCCGCCGCCCTGGGCCATGTCGGGACGGCCGCCGCCGCCCTTGCCGCCCAGCGCTTCCACGCCGGCGCGGACCAGATCGACGGCGCTGACCTTGCCAGCCAGATCCTCGGTTACCGCCGCCGCGATCGAGGCGCGGCCATCGTTGACCGCGACGATCACTGCCACGCCCGAACCGATGCGCTGCTTGGCCTGGTCGAGCAACCCGCGCAGTTCCTTGGGATCGAGCCCGTCGAGCACCTGGCCCGAGAACGTCACGCCGCCCACGCTTTCGTCGGCCGCTTCGGCCTTGGCGCCGCCGCCACCCAGGGCCAGCGCCTTCTTGGCTTCGGCCAGTTCGCGCTCCAGCTTGCGCCGCTCTTCGATCAGCGCGGCGACGCGGGCTTCCACGTCATCCGGCGTGGTGCGCAGCAGGCTGGCAGTGTGCTTGAGCGCGTCTTCGCGGCCGATCAGCCACTGCCGCGCGCCTTCGCCGGTCAGCGCCTCGATCCGGCGCACGCCCGAAGACACTGCGCTTTCGCCCACGATGCGGAACACGCCGATATCGCCGAGTGCGCGCACATGGGTGCCGCCGCACAGTTCGATCGAATAGACCTTGTCCGTGGTGCGGCCCATCGACAGCACGCGCACTTCGTCGCCATACTTTTCGCCGAACAGCGCCATGGCACCGGCGGCGATGGCGTCGTCGGGCGTCATCAGGCGGGTGTTGACCGCCTCGTTGGCGCGGATTTCGGCGTTCACCTCGGTTTCAATCGCGGCGATATCGTCCGCGCTCAGCGCCGTGGGATGCGAAAAGTCGAACCGCAGGCGGTCGGGCGCCACCAGCGAGCCCTTTTGCGTGACATGCGCGCCCAAACGGTTGCGCAGCGCCTGGTGCAGCAGGTGCGTGGCCGAATGGTTGGCGCGCGTAGCATCGCGGCGCACCACGTCGACCGCCAGTTGCACGGCATCGCCGACGTGGATCGTGCCGGCATCGACCACGGCCTGGTGGGCGTGCAGGCGGCCAAGCGGCTTGGCCGTATCGGTCACCGTCAGCATGAGGCCATCGGCGCCGGCGATCGTGCCGGCATCGCCCATCTGGCCGCCGCTTTCGCCATAGAACGGCGTCTGGTTGGTCAGCACGGTCACCGTGTCGCCGGCCTGGGCTTCGGTAACTTCAACGCCGTCCTTGACCAGGGCCACGACAACGCCCTCACCGCTCGTGGCGGTGTAGCCGGTGAACTCGGTCGCGCCTTCGCGCTCGGCGATGTCGAACCACACTTCGCTCGATGCCGCCTCGCCCGAACCCTTCCACGCAGCGCGCGCGGCGGCCTTCTGCTGGGCCATGGCCGCGTCAAAGCCTTCGCGATCGACGCTCACGCCACGGGCGCGCAGCGCGTCTTCGGTGAGGTCATAGGGGAAGCCGAACGTGTCATAGAGGCGGAACGCGGTTTCGCCAGGCAGTTTGTCGCCTTCGCCCAGCCCAGCCGACGCTTCATCGAGCAGGCGCAGGCCGTTCGACAGCGTCTGGCGGAAACGGGTTTCCTCGCGCTGCAGCACTTCCTCGATCAGCGGCTGGGCACGGCCCAGTTCGGGATAGGCCTGGCCCATTTCGGTCACCAGCGAACCCACCAGGCGGTGCATCAGCGGATCCTTGGCGCCCAGCAGGTGGGCGTGGCGCATGGCGCGGCGCATGATCCGGCGCAGCACATAGCCGCGTCCTTCGTTCGACGGCAGCACGCCATCGGCCAGCAGGAAGCTGGACGAGCGCAGGTGATCGGCGATCACGCGGTGGCTGGCAGTGTGTTCGCCGGTGGCCTTGACGCCGGTCAGGCTTTCCGAGGCGGCGATCAGCGCGCGGAACGTGTCGGTATCATAGTTGTCGTGCTCGCCCTGGAGCACGGCGGCAATGCGCTCCAGCCCCATGCCGGTATCGATCGAGGGCTTGGGCAGCTCGCCGACGATCTCGCCGGCGGCCTGCTCGAACTGCATGAACACGAGGTTCCAGATTTCGATGAAACGATCGCCGTCCTCGTCCGGGCTGCCCGGAGGGCCACCGGCGATATGCGCGCCATGATCGTAGAAGATTTCCGAGCACGGGCCGCATGGGCCATCATCGCCCATCGCCCAGAAGTTGTCCTTGGTGGCGATGCGGATGATCTTGTCGTCGGGCAGTCCGGCAATCTTGCGCCACAGCGCGGCGGCGTCTTCATCGGTGTGATAGACGGTAACCAGCAGCTTTTCGGCAGGAATGCCCCAAACCTTGGTCAGCAGAGTCCAGGCGTTGGTGATCGCCTGTTCCTTGAAGTAATCGCCGAACGAGAAATTGCCCAGCATTTCGAAGAACGTGTGGTGCCGCGCGGTATAGCCCACGTTATCCAGATCGTTGTGCTTGCCCCCGGCGCGCACGCACTTCTGCGAAGACGTGGCGCGCGGAATGCTGCGCGTTTCCAGGCCCGTGAAGACGTTCTTGAACGGGACCATGCCCGCATTGGTGAACATCAGCGTCGGGTCGTTGTAAGGAACGAGCGGCGCGGATGGCACCACTTCGTGGCCTTGCGAGCCGAAGTATTCCAGGAAGGACCGGCGGATTTCGTTCGTCGAAGTCATGCCCCGCCGATTAGGCGAGGCGTGGCTTGGGAACAAGCGGGATTCATCGCTAACCGTGATCGCATTACGCTTTCGTGGCGGTAACGATCCAGGCGGCAGCGGAGAACATGACTTTGCCATCGCGGGTGTGGGCGGCGATCACCGCGCGCAGCCGCTGCTCGATCCCGGCGCGGTCAGCCTCCGCTGCCTGGCGCAAGGCCGAGGCGGCCGGCCCGATGCGGCGGAACAGGGCCAGGGCCTGCTCGGCGGCGTCAGGCCCCTCGCCTGCCAGATAGGCGAAATCGTGGGGCGTGAAGGCCAGGTCTGTCCACCCCGCCAGCATGGCCCGCACATGATCGGGATCGGCAAAGGCAAACGGGCCTGGAGAAAAGGGGTTGGGCGCATGCGGATCAGCAGGCTGCGCCGGCGGCGGCACCAGGCCCGCCATGGCGCTGGCCCAGGCGTTTTCAGCCGGGGCGCGAAAGCACGAGAACACCAGCCGCGCCCCCGGCGCCGCCACGGCGGCCAGATGGGCAAAGGCGGCGGGCGGATCGGCAAAGAACATCACGCCATGGCGCGAGACGAGCAGATCGGGCGTGAAAGCAGGATCCTGCCATCGGCTGGCATCGGCGATGGCAAAGCGCACATTGGCGCGGCCGGCCCCACGCTGCTGCGCGGCAGCGATGAGATCAGCCGACAGGTCGATCCCGCATACCGCGCCCTTGGGTCTGGCAGCGGCCAGCGACAAGGCCAGTTCGCCCGCACCGCAACCGATGTCGAGCACCCGATGGCCGGGCATGGCAGCGATCGTTGCCAGCAAGGCCGGCGTCAGTTGCGCAAAGGTGCGATCGGTGCGCTGCCATTCTTCTGCCCAGGCGCGGCCGACGCCGCCCTGCCAATCCATCGCCTGTGTCATGCTGCCGGTATAAATGATCGCCGCGAGCTTGGCGACAGCGGCGCTTGCGTCACGCCCTGATCCTGGCGTTGTCGCCGGGATGAAAGACTTTGCCTGGCCAAAACGCCAGCGGCGCGCCATTCACCTGGAACGACGCGCCGGGAGCAAGGAACGGCAGGGCGTGGCGCGGCAGCCTGCCGCCATCGCGCCCTGCGGATCAGGTCAACGCCTGATCAGATATCGTCGTCAGCGTCAGGGCCGGCCATCAGGCCTTCGGCCACCTGCTCGGTCCGGCCACGGATCGCCGCTTCCAGGCGATCGCGCAGTTCGGTGTTTTCGCGCAGGAAGTTCTTGGCGTTTTCGCGGCCCTGGCCGATGCGCACCGAGTCATAGCTGAACCATGCGCCCGACTTTTCGACCAGGCCGGCCTTGACCCCGAGATCGAGGATTTCGCCGATCTTGGAGATGCCTTCGCCATACATGATGTCGAATTCGACCTGCTTGAACGGTGGGGCGACCTTGTTCTTGACGACCTTCACGCGGGTGGTGTTGCCGGTGATTTCGTCGCGATCCTTGATCTGGCCGGTACGGCGAATGTCGAGACGGCAAGAGGCATAGAACTTGAGAGCGTTGCCGCCGGTGGTGGTTTCCGGGTTGCCGTACATCACGCCGATCTTCATGCGCACCTGGTTGATGAAGATCACCATGCAGCGCGAACGGCTGATCGAGCCGGTCAGCTTGCGCAGCGCCTGGCTCATCAGGCGGGCCTGGAGGCCGACGTGGCTGTCGCCCATTTCGCCTTCGATTTCGGCGCGGGGCACCAGCGCGGCGACCGAGTCGACGACGAGAATGTCGATGGCGTTGGAGCGGACCAGCGTATCGACGATTTCCAGCGCCTGCTCGCCCGTGTCGGGCTGCGAGACGATCAGTTCATCGATGTTGACGCCCAGCTTCTTGGCATAGACCGGATCGAGCGCGTGTTCGGCGTCAACAAAGGCCGCCGTGCCACCGGTCTTCTGCGCTTCGGCAATGGCGTGCAGCGCCAGGGTGGTCTTCCCCGAGCTTTCCGGGCCATAGATTTCGATGATGCGGCCGCGCGGCAGGCCGCCAATGCCCAGCGCGATATCCAGCCCGAGCGAGCCGGTGGAAATCGCTTCCACCTGCATCGTCTCCTTGGAGCCCAGCTTCATCACCGAGCCCTTGCCGAATGCGCGGTCGATCTGGGCCAGTGCGGCGTCTAGCGCCTTCTGACGATCCATGTCCTTTTCTTTGCCTTCCTGAATGAGCTTGAGCTGCGCCGCCATGGCTGCTTCCCCTTGCCTAGAGATGGCTGACACGAACCGTCAACACACAGAACAATGTACTTATTCTGTTCTTATGGAACAAGGGGGGAACAGAAAATTCTTTCCAGAGTGGAGACAATTTCCGCTGCGCACTGGAAACATGGGGATTTCAGGGACTTTTTCAAGCTCTCCCACGCAGCAACCCACGCTCGGCATGGCATTTCCCCAGTTTGGGAAAATGCTGCCATCGTGGCGGAATTGGCGACTCAGCTGGCTTGTTCGGCCCGCCCCTCCGTCAGGCCTGCGGCCTGCCACCTCCCCACGATGTGGGGAGGATCTTGAAGGCCCTCCCCACATCGTGGGGAGGGGAACCGCCCGCGCAGCGGGTGGTGGAGGGGCAATCACTCCCCGCGCAGCACCTGTTCGACCGCCGCCACGATCTGCGCCACCGAAAACGGCTTGGCCAGGAAATGCATGTTGGGGATGTCGATCTCGCGGCGGAGCTGTTCCTCGGCATAGCCTGACATAAACAGCACCGGCAGATCGGGCTTAACCCGGCGGATCTCGCGCGCCATGGCCGGCCCGTCCATCGAAGGCATGACCACGTCGGACACCACCAGGTCGATATCCCCGCCAACCGCCATGATGCGTGACAGCGCTTCCAGGCCGTCCTCGCCATCGGCCGCCGTGGTGACCTCATAGCCCTGGCGCACCAGCGCCCGCTCGGCCACGGCGCGCACGGTGTCCTCGTCCTCGACCAAGAGCACGCGCCCGCCGCCGGTCCATTGCGTGCGGCGCGTCTCGCCCTTGGGCTTGGCCGCCTCTGCCACATCGGCCGGATCGGGCACATGCACCGGCAGGTAGATGGTAAAGCGCGTGCCCTTGCCCACCTCGCTATCGGCAAAGATGAAGCCGCCCGATTGCTTGACGATGCCATAGACAGTGGAAAGGCCAAGGCCGGTGCCCTTGCCCTTTTCCTTGGTGGTGAAGAACGGTTCGAAGATCTTGCCGATCTGCGAGGGCTTGATGCCGTGCCCGGTGTCTTCCACCACCAGCGCGGTATAGTCTGCCACGGGCAGGATTTCGCTTTTCATCGCCCGCACGTCATTGGCGCTCACCCGCCGCGTGGCGATGCGCAGCGTGCCGCCGGTCTTGGTATCGGCGCCGTTGGCGGTCATCGCATCGCGGGCATTGACGGCAAGGTTGAGCAACACCTGCTCCAGCTGCACCGGATCGGCGCGGACCAGGCCCAGATCGCGATCGTGGGTCACGTCGAGCTGGATCTTCTCGCCCAACAGGCGCTTGAGCAGGGTGGAAACCTCGGCCACCACATCGGGCAGTTGCAGCACTTCGGGGCGCAGCGTCTGCTGGCGCGAAAAGGCCAGCAATTGCCGGGTGAGCGAGGCAGCGCGGTTGGAATTGGCCTTGATCTGCTGGATATCGTCGTAATCGCTGTCGCCCGGCGTGTGGCGCATCAGGATCAGATCGCAATAGCCGATGATCGCGGTAAGCACGTTGTTGAAATCGTGCGCCACGCCGCCGGCGAGCTGGCCCACGGCCTGCATCTTGGTGGCCTGGGCAATCTCGCGCTTGAGGCGGGCTTCCTCGGTCGAATCCTTGAGGCTGAGCAGCACGGCCCCCTCGCCCATGCCGCGCACGCCGGCGAGGCTGAGCGAAACCGGCTCTTCGGGCGAGGCGCGCAGGCGCACCGCCACGTCGCCCGCCGTGGGCGCGCCCTGGGTATAGCGGCGGACGGCATCGGCCAGCGCGCCCTTGTCCTCGCGGATCACCAGGTCGGAGGGATAGGGCGGCGGCACGGTATCGTCATGGCCGGCGGCGCGCAGGAACGCACGATTGGCAAAGAGGAAGCGGCCATCGCGATCGGTCATCGCCAGGCCCAGCGGCAGGCGCGAGAGCAGCGCCTCGATCTGCGGCAGCCCGGCGCGCGCGTCACCCAGCGCGCCATCGTTGTCGATGATCAGGAACAGCGAAGGCACCCGCGCCGGATCGGTGCTGGCCACGCCATCGGGATCGGCGATCGGTACGTGGACAAAGCGCACCGGCGTGCCGCGCGCGCCTTCGCGGGCATAGAAAATGCGTTCGGCATCATCGGCACGGAACCACGAGACAAAATCGCTGCCGCCCACCTGCGCGCCTTCCCCGCCAGCGCGGGTGGCAAAGGCGCGGTTGGCGGCGCGCACCAGGCCATCGGGCATGACCACGGCCGCCTGGATGCCTTCGCGGGCCAAGGCACGGCCGAGCTTTCCGGCCACGTGCCCGGCCATGTCAGCCACCAGGTCTGCCTGTTCGAGGGGAATGAACCGGCACACCAGGTGATCCTGCCCACGCCCGGCGCGCAGCAGTTCCACCCGCCAGCGCCCCTTGGCCGAGGTGATTTCACCAATCTGGGCACGGCCATCGCGCCAGGCCGCGCGCACCGCGCCATCGAGCGCTTCGACAGCCGGCCCATCGAGCGGCAGGCGCGGCGGCGCGACATGGCCAAACCACTCCGCAAAGCGGCTGTTGGCGCAGGCAAGGCGGCCGGCCCGGTCCAAAATCGCCAGTGCTTCATCGGGCCGCTCGATCGCGGCAAAGGTCACCGACCAGTCGGGCGCGGCCGGTGCAGTCTCTCCGCGTGCCGGAACGAAGCGCAGCAGCAGGCGCGCCATCAAGGCCAGCACGGCAATGCCCACCAGGTAGGCTGCGGCCAGCACGGCATCGCCCGCCAGCAGCCACAGCAGCGCAGCCCCGGCCAGTGCGGCGGCAGCCACCCAGGCCGCATCGCGCCGCCATGCCGGGCCCTTGCCAGCGGCGTGCGGCGCCCCGGACAGATTGTTGCCCCCGTCGATATCGCCCGCTGCGGCCGGCACGCTTGCTCCCTTCACCATGACAGGCAGCATGGGCCGCCCGCCCCCTTTATTGCTCCACCCGCATCGCCAGGCGCGTGCGCCGCTTGTGCACCGTCCACCAGCGCCAGGCAAATGCAGCGATGACATAGCCCAGCGCGGCGGCCACCACCGAGATCACGAACAACCCGAAAATCAACGCCGGGGCCGCATCCGACAGCAGCCAGCCGGTCCATTCCGCCACGCTGGCGCCGCGTTCGAACAGGGCCATGAACGTGGCGACATCGGCGTGAAAGCCGAACCAGTTGCCTAGCGCCAGCGAGGCAGCGATGAACAGTGGCGTTGTCGCCGGATTGGACAGGAACGTCATCCCCGCCGCGATCGGAACGTTGCCCCGGAATGGCAGGCACATCGCCGCAGCGCCGGCGATCTGCACCCCGGGGATCATCGCAAAGATGCCGACGAGCAGCCCGATCGCCACGCCGCGCGGCACCGAGCGCCGGGTAAAGCGCCACAGCTCGGCCCGCGCTGCCAGTCGCCCGGTCAGGCGGTTGCGCTCCATCTGCTCGCGCGTGGGCATGGAAGAGCGGACCATCGCGGCAATCTTCTGGCGCATTGAAACGGCGATTCCCAAGGAGTGGTGGCGCATAGCCGGTGAGACCGTGTCCGGCCGGAAGTGCCACAATGCATCTGTTCAGCTTGCCAAGCGATGAAGCCGAACGTGCATCTGGCCCGGCACCATCAGCTGTGTTCGCGCATGATCCGCGCCTTGTCGCGCTGCCAATCGCGCTCCTTGATCGTAGCGCGCTTGTCGGCCGCGTTCTTGCCCTTGGCCAGGGCGAGTTCCACCTTGGCCCGGCCGCGTCCGTTGAAATAGATCGACAGGGGCACCAGTGTCATGCCCTTGCGCTCCACCGCGCCGTGGAACTTGGCGATCTCGCGTTCCTTGAGCAGCAGCTTGCGCGGGCGCTTGGGCTCGTGGTTGAAGCGGTTGCCGTGGCTGAATTCGGGCACGTTGGAATTGACCAGCCACACCTCGCCGTTCTTCACCTCGGCATAGGATTCGGCGATCGATCCCTCGCCAAAGCGGAGCGATTTCACTTCGGTGCCGGTGAGCGCGATCCCCGCCTCGTACACGTCTTCGACGAAATACTCGAACCGCGCGCGGCGGTTTTCGGCGACGATCTTCTTCTTGTCGAATGCGAGGGGTGTGGGTCTTGCCATGATGCCTGCCCATGTAGGGTGGTATTGCCGGCATGGAAAGCGCCAGAGCATGCGGAATTTGCAAGTGGCTCTCCGATAATCGGCACACTGCGGTGGGAACCGCTCTTGCCAGTTTCACGTTGGCGCCACACACTCGCTTCATAGTGCAGTGCACAAGCCGGCATCATCCCCTCACTGGGTGCACG
Organism: Novosphingobium sp. GV079; assembly: GCF_003058045.1. Lineage (NCBI taxonomy): Bacteria > Pseudomonadati > Pseudomonadota > Alphaproteobacteria > Sphingomonadales > Sphingomonadaceae > Novosphingobium > Novosphingobium sp. GV079. The sequence goes on from NZ_QBUE01000015.1 coordinate 22,607, forward strand.
ACAGGCCGGGTGCAGGACGGGAATGACCATGGCTGATGCCACGCGCGAAAGATGTGTTCTGGTGCTTCAGGGCGGCGGAGCGCTGGGCGCCTACCAGGCCGGCGTGTTCGAGGCGCTGGCCAGCAATGGCTATAGCCCCGATTGGGTGGCCGGCATTTCGATCGGTGCGGTCAACGCCGCGCTGATTGCCGGCAATCCGCCCGAACGCCGGGTGCGCAACCTGCGCGCGTTCTGGGAACAGGCCAGCTCGCGCATTCCGTTCAAATCGCCGTTCGCCGATGGCTGGGGACGCCGCCTGTTCAACGAATGGGCCGCAGCATCCGTGGCGCTGACCGGCATTCCCGGCTTTTTCACCCCGCGCACTACGCCATCGTGGCTGGCCCTGCCCGGATCGCCGGAATCGATCAGCCTTTATGATACCAGCCCCTTGCGCAAAACGCTGCTGGAACTGGTGGATTTCGATCTGATCAACAGTGGCAAGGTGCGTTTCAGCGTGGGCGCGGTCAACGTGCTCAACGGCAACTTCGCCTATTTCGACAACCGCGACCGCCTGATCGAGCCTGAGCACATCATGGCTAGCGGCGCGCTGCCCCCCGGCTTTCCGCCGGTGATGATCGATGGCGATCCCTATTGGGACGGGGGCCTGGTTTCCAATACCCCGCTGCAATTCGTGCTGGACGAGCGCGCGCGCGAGGCTGACCGCCACGATCCGGCCCGCGCCCAGGCGGCGCGCGATCCCGTGCTGGTATTTCAGGTCGATCTGTTTTCCGCCCACGGCATGATGCCGCGCAGCCTGGCCGAGACAGCGCAGCGCGAGAAGGACATCCGCTTTTCCAGCCGCACCCGGCTCAACACCGACATGCAGAAGCGGATCGAAGCCCTTGAGGCAGCCGCCGCACGCCTTGCTGAACGGCTGCCGCCCGAATTTGCCGACGATGCCGACCTCGCCACGTTGACCGCCCACGCCCAGGACGGGCCGGTAACGATCCTGCACCTGATCAACCGCAGCGAGGATTATGAAACGCAGAACAAGGACTATGAGTTTTCGCGCATGACCGCGACCGGCCACTGGGAAAACGGCCGGCGCGATGTCGAGCGCTCGTTTGCCAGCCCGCGCTGGAAAAACCGCAAGCGGCCACAGCGCGGCATCGTCACGCTCGATCTGGCCTGATCCACCCGATTTTTACGCTTCCTGCTTGGGGACCGACCACGGCCCATGGCCAAACACCCTGGAGAGTGAAACCATGAATCTCGACAACAAGATCGCCATCGTCACCGGTGCTGCCAGCGGGATCGGCTTGGCCATTGCCAAGCGCTATGCCGCCGCCGGTGGCCGCGTGGCGATTGCCGATCTCAAGCTCGACGCGGCGCAGGCTGCGGCCGATGGCATCAATGCCGATCACCCCGGCGCCGCCATGGCCGTGGAAATGGACGTGACCAGCGAAGACCAGGTCAACGCCGGCGTGGCCAAGGTGGTGGACGCGTGGGGTGGCGTGGACATTCTGGTGTCGAACGCGGGTATCCAGATCGTCAACCCGGTGGAAAACTTCGCCTTTGCCGACTGGAAAAAGATGCTGGCGATCCATCTCGATGGCGCCTTCCTGACGAGCAAGGCCGTGTTGCCGCACATGTATGCCAAGGGCAGCGGCGCAATCCTGTTCATGGGCTCGGTCCATTCCAAGGAAGCCTCGCCGCTCAAGAGCGCCTATGTCACGGCCAAGCACGGCCTTGAGGGCCTGGCGCGCACCATCGCCAAGGAAGGCGGCAAGAAGGGCGTGCGCAGCAACCTGATCTGCCCCGGATTCGTGCGCACGCCTTTGGTGGACAAGCAGATTCCAGAGCAGGCCAAGGAGCTGGGCATCAGCGAGGACGAGGTGATCAAGAACGTCATGCTCGGCCAGACGGTGGACGGCGAATTTACCACGGTGGACGATATCGCCGAAGTGGCGCTGTTCTTTGCCGCATTCCCGACCAACGCGCTCACCGGCCAGTCGCTGGTGGCCAGCCACGGCTGGTTCATGAACTGATGTATCGCGGCGGCGGGGGCGAAATCCCCCGTTTGCCTTGCGATCTGCCCCCCTCCCTGTTAGGCGCGCCCCGTCTTTTGGTTGTCGCGTCTTTCAGTTTGAGGAGTGCCCCGCCCATGTCCGAGATCAAGCGTGTCGTCCTGGCCTATTCGGGCGGGCTCGATACCTCCGTCATCCTCAAGTGGCTCCAGGTGGAATACGGCTGCGAGGTCGTGACCTTCACGGCCGACTTGGGCCAGGGCGAGGAACTCGAACCGGCCCGCGCCAAGGCCGAACTGATGGGCGTCAAGCCCGAGCACATCTACATCGACGACCTGCGCGAGGAATTCGTGCGCGATTTCGTTTTCCCGATGATGCGCGCCAATGCCCGCTATGAAGGCGATTACCTGCTCGGCACCTCGATCGCGCGGCCGCTGATTTCCAAGCGCCTGATCGAGATCGCCCGCGAAACCGGGGCAGACGCCGTGGCCCATGGCGCCACCGGCAAGGGCAACGACCAGGTGCGGTTCGAGCTTTCGGCCTATGCGCTGGAGCCGGGCATCAAGGTGATCGCGCCGTGGCGCGAATGGGATCTGACCAGCCGCACCGCGCTGATCGCCTGGGCTGAAAAGCACCAGATTCCAGTGCCCAAGGACAAGCGCGGCGAAAGCCCGTTCTCGACCGATGCCAACCTGCTGCACACCTCGTCGGAAGGCAAGGTGCTGGAAGACCCGTGGCAGGAAGTGCCCGACTATGTCTATTCGCGCACGGTCAACCCGGAAGACGCGCCAGACGTGCCGGAATACATCACCATCGATTTCACCAAGGGCGATGGCGTGGCGCTCAATGGCGAGGCGATGAGCCCCGCCAGCCTGCTCACCGCACTCAACGACCTGGGCCGCAAGCACGGCATCGGCCGCCTCGATCTGGTGGAAAACCGCTTCGTCGGCATGAAGAGCCGCGGCATGTATGAAACCCCGGGCGGCACGATCTATGCGGTGGCGCATCGCGGCATCGAATCGATTACGCTCGATCGCGGCGCGGCTCACCTCAAGGACGAGTTGATGCCCAAGTATGCCGAGCTGATCTACAACGGCTTCTGGTTCTCGCCCGAGCGCGAGATGCTCCAGGCCGCGATCGACCACAGCCAGGCCAAGGTCAACGGCACCGTCCGCCTCAAGCTGTACAAGGGCCTGGCCTCGGTCGTCGGTCGCCAGTCGCCCGACAGCCTCTATTCCGAACGCCATGTGACGTTCGAAGACGATGCCGGCGCATACGACCAGAAGGACGCGGCCGGCTTCATCAAGCTCAACGCGCTGCGCCTGCGCCTGCTCGCGCAGCAGGGCCGCTAAAGCCAGAACCAAGGCAGGCGGCGGGGCCATCGTGCCCCGCGCCTGCCGGACGGCTTAGGCCAGGCCAGCCAGCCATTCCCCGATCATCGCCCGCCCTGCCTGCACCGCGCCGGGGCCGTGGGCATCATGGGCGCGGCGCAACGTGGCCTGGGTATGGCCAGCAGCGGCCACATCATTGGGCGATTGCGCCAGCCACGCGTCAAAGCGCGGGTCCTCGCCCATCTCGGCATGGAATTGCAGCGCCAGCAGATTGCGCCCCCGGCGAAACGCCTGGTGCGGATAGACATGGCTTGAGGCCAGGAGTTCAGCATGCGGCGGCAGGGTGAACGTGTCGCCATGCCAGTGCAGCACCGGCACGCCGGCAACATGGCGCAGCGGGCTGTCGGCCACATGCACCTGCACGGGATGAAATCCCACCTCGCGCGCATGGCCGCGATAGACATCGGCCCCCAACGCCGCCGCGATCATCTGCGCGCCAAAGCATACGCCCAGCGTCGGCCGGTCTGCTGCCAGGCGCAGCGCCAAGCGGCGCATCTGGCAGCGGATCCAGGGATGCTCGATCTGGTCATAGATGCCCATCGGCCCGCCCATCATGATCAGCAGATCAGGCTCGCACAGGTCGAGCGACGGAAACGCCGGATCGCACACATCGATGCGGTCAACATCGTAACCGGCATGCTCGATCGGCTGGCGATAGCCGGCCACCCCTTCGTAGGGCACGTGGCGGATGATGAGCGCGGACTTCATGGGGCCTTATCGTGATCAATCGGTTGCAGGCCGGCAAGCAGGCCCATGCGGTTTTCTACAGCCGCGTGGCTGAACATAAGGCAGCATTCAAAGGCCCAGCCGGCGAAAGAATTCTTCCGCCGTGCTGGGCCGCTCGCCATCCGGCCGCGCCAGCCCCAGCGTGCCCCACGAAGGATGGGGCAGCGGTGCATTGGCGCGGAGGGGGGCCGGACGGCGGGAAATCGGGCGGGCGTTCAAACGGGACATCGTCGCATTCTCCTTTTCACAGGGCCGAACACGAACCTGGCCACATGGCCTCGCTTTCGTGCGCTTTAGCTGTTGGTGACGCGGAGCAAGCTGGCAGGATCAAAAGCCGCGACCGGACGGAGCCGATGCACCTTCTCTACCGTTTCAGTTGATAAAGGTCATTCGAGAAAAGCTGAAGGCCACCAAAGATTTCCTTGAGCACCCAAGAAGAAGGCCCGCCGTGCGCCGCTGTGGCGCCCGACGGGCCAGCCTTTCCTCCCCAGGAAAAGCGAAGTCGTGGTCTTCCTCGTGTCAGCGCGGGCTCAACGGCCCATGGCGCTGCCGAGGCGATGATAGAGATGCGAGAACTTCACCGATTCGGGCTTGTCCTCGATAGCCTTGAGGTAGTGCAGCACAGCCTCGCGGATCAGCTTGAAGTCCTCAGTCGAGAGGACTGCACGGGCACGGGCAGGTTCAGCCATTGTCCTTCTCCTTGGATTATATTCGCGGCTCGGCTCAAGCCGCGAACTGGTTCATGGTGTTGTGTGCGCCGCCAGCCTTGAGCGCGGCGTCGCGGGCAAAGTATTCCTTGTGATCGTCGCCGATGTCCGAACCCGCCATGGCCTGGTGCTTGACGCAGGCAATGCCCTGGCGGATTTCCTGGCGCTGCACGCCCTTGACGTAGCCCAGCATGCCCGCCTCGCCGAAGTATTCCTTGGCCAGGTTGTCGGTGCTGAGCGCGGCCGTGTGATAAGTCGGCAGCGTGATCAGGTGGTGGAAGATGCCGGCTTCGCGGGCGGCATCGCGCTGGAAGGTGCGGATGCGCTCGTCGGCCTCTGCCGCCAATTCGGTTTCGTCATAGTCCACGCTCATCAGCCGCGCCCGGTCAAAGCCGCTCACGTCCTTGCCTTCCGCGGCCCAGGCATCGAACACCTGCTGGCGGAAATTGAGCGTCCAGTTGAAGCTGGGCGAGTTGTTGTAAACCAGCTTGGCATTGGGGATCACCTCGCGGATGCGCGAGACCATCCCGCCGATCTGGCCGATGTGCGGCTTTTCGGTTTCGATCCACAAAAGGTCAGCGCCGTTCTGCAGGCTGGTGATGCAATCCAGCACGCAGCGATCCTCGCCGGTTCCAGGGCGGAACTGATAGAGGTTCGACGGCAGGCGCTTGGGCTTCATCAGTTGCCCATCGCGGGTGATCAGCACGTCGCCATGGCCGATCTTGGCCGGATCGACCGGCTCGCAGTCGAGGAAGGCGTTATACTGGTCGCCAATGTCGCCAGCCTCGCGGGTGAAGGCGATCTGCTTGGTCAGGCCAGCACCGAGCGAGTCGGTACGGGCGACGATCACGCCATCGTCCACGCCCAGTTCGAGGAACGCATAGCGCACCGCACGGATCTTCGCGATGAAGTCTTCATGCGGCACGGTGACCTTGCCGTCCTGGTGGCCGCACTGCTTTTCATCGGAAACCTGGTTTTCGATCTGGATGCAGCAGGCGCCCGCCTCGATGAACTTCTTGGCCAGCAGATAGGTTGCCTCGGCATTGCCGAACCCGGCGTCGATATCGGCAACGATCGGCACGATGTGCGTTTCGTAGGTGTCGATATCGTGCTGGATCTTGGCGGCCTTGACCTGGTCACCGGCATTGCGCGCGGCATCCAGATCGCGGAACAGCTGGTTCAACTCGCGCGCATCGGCCTGGCGCAGGAAGGTGTAGAGTTCCTCGATCAGCGCGGCAACGCTGGTCTTTTCGTGCATCGACTGGTCGGGCAGCGGGCCGAACTCGCTGCGCAGCGCCGCAACCATCCAGCCCGACAGGTAAAGGTAGCGGCCCTTGGTGGTGCCGAAATGCTTCTTGATGGAAATCATCTTCTGCTGGCCGATGAAGCCGTGCCAGCACCCCAGCGACTGGGTGTAGTTGGCCGGATCGGCATCATAGGCAGCCATGTCGCGGCGCATGATGCCGGCAGTGTAGCGCGCGATGTCGAGCCCGGTGCGGAAGCGGTTCTGCAGGCGCATGCGCGCCACGCTTTCGGCGGCAATGCCATCCCAGTGGGTGTTCGGCGTGATCGTGCGATCTGCCTCGATGATCGATTGCTGGTACGTCATGGCATGTGCCCCTTCCGCTATACGATGGTGTTTCGTTGCACCCGGAATAGGTCGGCATGATGCACTGCGGAATGTGCTGCGGGGTCTTGTTGTCAAACTTTACAGGTTTCGCTTGTAAAGTTGTGCAGGCATGACAAGAATGGCGCCATGGCCCGCCCTGCAGCTCCTTCCCGCCCGCTTTACCTTGGCCCCCGCATCAAGCGCCTGCGCCGCGAACTGGGGCTGACACAACAGGCCATGGCCGAGGACATGGGCGTTTCGCCCAGCTACATCGCGCTGATCGAGCGCAACCAGCGCCCGCTGACCGCCGACCTGCTGCTGCGCCTGGCCGCGACCTATCGGCTCGACATGGCCGACCTCGCCGCGCAGGACCGCGACGATCACGCCCGCCGCCTGGCCGAGGCGCTGCGCGATCCGCTGTTTGCCGAGATCGACCTGCCCGCGCTGGAAGTGGCAGACCTTGCCAGCAGCTTTCCCGGCATGACCGAGGCGATGCTGCGCCTGCACGGCGCCTATGCCCGCGCCGGCCAGGCCCTGGCCGAAGGACGCGAGGCGGCTGGCGCTGCCCCGGCTGCCGATCCGGTGGGTGAGGCGCGGCGCTTCCTGGCCGCGCGCGGGCACTGGTTTGCAGGCATTGAAACCCGCGCGGAGGCACTGAGCGCTGAGATCGAGACGGCCGGCGGTGGCGCCGAATGGCTGCGCCGCAATGGCCTGCGCGTGCGTGCCATGCCGGCCAGCGTGATGATGGGTGCCCTGGCGCGCTATGACCGGCACAACGAACAGCTGCTGCTCGACGAATGCCTGGGCCCCCAGCGCCGCGCATGGCAGATCGCGCTGCACATCGCCTATACCAGCCTACGCCCCGATATTGCCGCGATCGTGCGCGGGGAAAGCTTTGCCAGCGCAACGGCGGCGCAACTGGTCCGCCGCGCCTTGGCCGAACTGGGCGCAGCGGCCGTGCTCATGCCCTATGACCGCTTTGCCCGCGCTGCCCAGGCGCAGGGCTATGACGTGCAGGGCCTGGCCGATCTGTTCGGCGTGGAATGGCAGCAGGCCGCGTTGCGCCTGGCCACGCTGACCAAGCCGGGCCAGGAAGGTGTGCCATTCTTCCTGGTGGAACTCGATAGCGCCGGCAACGTGGTCCGGCGCATCGATGGCGCGGGCTTTTCCTTTGCCGCGCAGGGCGGCGGCTGCCCGCTGTGGAGCCTGCACCAAGCCTTTGCCCGTCCTGGCGAGGTGCTGACGCAGTGGCTGGAAATGCCCCATGGCGACCGCTTCTTTTCGATGGCGCGCACGATCGATACGCCCGCCGGCCCCGGCCTGCCGCCAGTGCGCCGCGCCATGGCGCTGGTCTGCCCGGCCCAGGCCGCCCCGCGCCTGGCGGCGGCGCGCGGCGTCGATCCGCAAACCGCCGTTACAACACCGGTGGGTGTAACTTGCCGCCTGTGCCAGCGCGCGGAATGCCCGGCCCGCGCCCAGCCCCCGCTGGGCCGCGAAATCCTGCCCGACGATTATCGCCGCGCGGCCGTGCCCTACGTTTTCAGCGAAAGCTGAGCAGCGAACCAACAATAGCCTCATCCTCTTCAGAGGAGGGGGTTGGGGGTGGTGGAACGCTGACCCGGCGCGCGTGGCATCCACCACCCCCCAGCCCCCTCCTCTGAAGAGGATGGGGAGCACGTCCCTTCCCACCCCCAATCGTTTGACCCCCCGCCCCCCGGCCGCTATCGGCCCGGCACGTTTCACGATTCCCAAGGCGCCTGTTCTTGTCCACGATCATTCCCCTGGCCGATGTCGATCCGCAACTGGTTGAAGAGCTGCTCGATGCCGCGTTCGAGCCGGAGCGGCGCCAGCGCACCGCCTATCGCCTGCGCGAGGGGATCGATTGCCTGCCCGGCCTGTCGTTTGCCGCGCTGGACGATGAAGACATGCTGGCCGGCACGATCCAGTGCTGGCCCGTGGCGCTGACCACGCCCGAGGGGCGCCGTGTGCCGATGATCATGGTTGGCCCGGTGGCCGTCATGCCCGGCCAGCAGGGGCGCGGCTATGGCAAGGCGCTGGTCACGGCCAGCCTGACCGCGATCGATCCACGGGCGCCGCTGCCGCAGGTGATGATCGGCGATCCGGAATACTACGAACGCTTTTTCGGCTTCAGCAACGCGCACACCGCTGGCTGGCAATTGCCCGGGCCATTTGATCAGCATCGCCTGCTGTGCCGCACGGCCAACCCTGCCGTCCTTCCGGGCGAAGGCATGCTGGGGCCTTGGCGGGGCTGATCAAGTCTGGCAGGGCTCATGCCGTGCCTTACGAACCTCCCCCCGAACTGGCCGGCCTTTCGCTCAGCGAAATCGCCGCGCTCGCGCAAAGCCGCCGCCTGCCCCCGCTCGATCAGTGGAACCCTGCGCACAGCGGGGAAAGCCACATGCGCATCACTGCCGATGGCGGTTGGCTGCATGAAGGCAGCCCGATCACCCGCCCGGCGATGGTCCGCGCCTTTGCCTCGCTGCTGCTGCGTGACGCGGACGGCCAGCACTGGCTGGTCACCCCGCACGAGCGGCTGGCCATCGCGGTGGACGATGCTGCGCTGGTCGCCATCGACATGGAAGTGCGCCACGATCCGACCAATGGCCAGGCCGTGCTGGCATTCCGCCTCAACACCGATGACGTGGTGCTGTGCGGTCCCGATCACCCCCTGCGCGTGGCCGGCACGGCAGAGCTGCCGGCGTTCTACCTGGCGGTGCGCCACGGGATCGAGGCGCGCCTCAACCGCAGCACCTATGGCCAGCTGATCGCCCACGCGCTGGAGGTTTCGCCCGCCGCCGACCAGCCGCACGGCCTGATGGTGGAAAGCCGGGGCGCACGTTTTCCGCTGGTTCCGGCGCCATGAACACGGCGCTGTTCGACCGTCTGTCCGCGCTGCACCGCACCGGGCATGAAGGGCCGGCACCCGATCTGATCGCCGATTGGCGCGTGGTGCCCGATGGCCTGCGCCCGGCCGCCGTGCTGATCGCCGTAACCGACCGCGTCGATCATCCTGATGGCCCGGGCGTGCTGTTGATCCATCGCCCCAGCCACATGCGCGCCCATCCCGGCCAGGCCGCCTTTCCCGGCGGCAAGATAGAACCGGGCGAAACCCCGGTAGAGGCGGCCCTGCGCGAGGCGAACGAGGAACTGGGCATCGATCCGGCCATGGTGCGCGTGATTGGCCCGACCGATCGCTATCGCACCGGCACGGGGTATGACATTACCCCGGTTCTCGCCGTGGTGCCGCCCGACCTGCCGCTGCAACCCAACCCGGCCGAGGTGGCCGGCTGGTTCGAACCGCCGCTGTCGCTGCTGCTGGATCGACGCGGCCACGACTGGATCGAGGCGGAATGGAACGGCCGGCGCGGCCGCACGATCGAAATCCTGTGGCAAGGGCACCGCATCTGGGGCGTGACCGCCGCGATCATCGCCAACCTTGCCAAGCGCATGCAATGGCCCGACGCATGAACACCACCATCCTGCCCCCTGCCCCGTGGACCACGCGCGAAGACCTGGCCGGCCTGGTTGCGGCGCTCGATCCCGACGGCGCGGGCCTGTGCCGCTATGTCGGCGGTGCCGTGCGCGACACGCTGCTGGGCCTCGATGTCAAAGACATCGACATGGCCACCCCGCACCTGCCTGAGGAAACACAGGCGCTGCTGAAAGCCGCCGGCATCCGCCAGGTGCCCACTGGCCTCGCCCATGGCACGATTACTGCCGTGCTGCCCGGCGGCCCGGTGGAGATCACCACGCTGCGGCGCGACGTGTCGACCGATGGGCGCCATGCCACTGTCGCCTTTTCCCGCGAATGGCAGGAAGACGCCGCGCGGCGCGATTTCACCATCAACGCGCTCTACGCCGATCCGCGCACCCTGGAAGTGAGCGACTATTTCGACGGGCTGGATGATCTGGCCAGCCGCACGCTGCGCTTCATCGGCGCGGCAGACCAGCGCATCCGCGAGGATTACTTGCGCATCCTGCGCTATTTCCGCTTTCAGGCGCGGTTCGGCTCGCTGCCGGCCGATCCTGCGGCCGAGGCGGCTTGCGCGGCGCTGGCGCCGGGGATGAAGGGCCTGTCGCGCGAACGCGTGGCCAGCGAATTGCTCGGCCTGCTTGCACTGCCCGATCCGGCCGCGACGGTGGCGCGCATGGCGCAGCTGGGCGTGCTGGCGCAAGTCTTGCCCGAGGCCGACCCGGCCGCCCTGCCCGCCTTGATCGCCGCAGAGGCAAAGGCGGGCCAGGCCCCCGATGCCCTGCGCCGTATGGCCGCGCTGCTGCCCGCCGATCCGCCGGTGGTGGAACAGGTCGCCGCGCGGCTGCGCCTCTCGATCGCGCAGCGCAAGCGCCTGGTCGCCGCCGCCGCGCGCAGCCCGCTCGATGCACTGCGCCCGCCACGCGCGATGGCCTATGAACTGGGCCGGGACGAGGCGATCGACCGCCTGCTGCTGGCAGGACGCGATATTGCCGATCTGACTGGCTGGGCCGTGCCACGCCTGCCGCTCAAGGGCGGGCAGATCGTGGCACGCGGCGTCGGCGCCGGGCCAGACGTGGCACGCACCCTGCGCGCGGTAGAGGCACGCTGGGTGGCCGAAGGCTTTCCCGACGAAGCGCGCGTGATGCAACTGCTCGACGAAGAGCTGGCCAAAAACTGACCTCTTTCTCCCCATCCTCTTCAGAGGAGGGGGTCGGGGGGTGGTGCGAGGACTGGCGCAAGGTTTCCACCACCCCCAACCCCCTCCTCTGAAGAGGATGGAGCTTTTTTCCATTCTATTTCAACTTCAACGGTAGCCCAGCGCAGACCAGCACGGCCTCGTCGCACACCGCCGCCATGCGCTGGTTTGCCCAGCCCGCCTCGTCGCGAAAGCGCCGCGCCAAGGCATTGTCGGGCACGATGCCCTGGCCCACTTCATTGCTGACCAGGATGACCAGGCCCGCCGCCCCGGCCACGGCCTGGCCGAGATCGTCGAGCGCGGCGGCCATGTGGCGTTCGGCCAGCATGAGGTTGCTGAGCCACAGCGTCAGACAATCGACCAGCAGCACGCGATCGGGCGCGGCATGGGCAGCGATCGCATGGGGCAGGTCGAGCGGCGCATCGACGGTTTGCCAGCGAGCATCGCGCTCTGCCTGGTGGCGGGCGATACGCACGGTCATTTCCGCGTCAAAGGCCTGGGCCGTGGCGATGTAGCGCGGCGCCAGGCCGCTATCCTCGGCACGCTGCTGGGCATAGCGGCTCTTGCCCGATCGCGCCCCGCCGATCACGAACAGACTAGGCATCGCCAGCCTCGCGCGTCAGGGCCAAGAGGCCGTCGATATCGAGATGCTGTTCCAACCGGGCGGCAATCGCATCGAGTGCGGCGTCGACCACCGCAGAATGGTTTGCCCCATCGGATACTCCACCGATCCAGCCGAGCAGCGCACCACGCAGCGCCGGCCCGCCAAGCGCGCCATGGACATAGCTGCCCATGACCTGCCCGCCCGCGTCAATCGCGCCATCGGGCCTGTCACCATCGAGCAGAGCAAAGGGCCGCGCGCAATCGGGGCCTTCGGTATGGCCCATGTGCATCTCGAACCCGGCAAACGCCTGGCCCAGCGCCCGCCCCGCCACCTGGCGCAGCGCCTTGTGCGCGGTGAGCACGGTGGCCACGTCGAGCAGGCCCAGCCCGGGCATTTCGCCCGCTGGCCCCTCGATCCCATGGGGATCGGCCACGGTCTTGCCCAGCATCTGGTATCCGCCACAAATGCCCAGGACGCGCCCGCCACGGCGGTGATGGGCGAGGATATCGATGTCCCAGCCTTGCGCACGCAATGCAGCGAGGTCGGCCAGCGTGGCCTTCGATCCCGGCAGCACGATCAGCGCGCAATCGGGCGGGATCGGCTGGCCCGGCGGCACCATCACCAGTTCCACCCCGCTTTCGCCTTTCAGCGGATCGAGATCATCGAAATTGGCAATGCGCGGCAGGATCGGGCAGGCAATCCGCAGCGCGCCCGCGCGCAACGGGGCATGGCGTTCCAGCACCACGGCGTCTTCGCTCGGCAGGCGCGCGCTTTCGGCCAGCCAGGGCACCACGCCAAAGCCGCGCCATCCCGAAAGCGCGGCAATCTGCTGATAGCCATCGGCAAAGAGCGCGGGATCGCCTCGGAACTTGTTGATGACAAAGCCCCGGATCATGGCCGCGTCAGCCGGATCGAGCACGGCCCGCGTACCCACCAGCGCGGCGATCACCCCGCCCCGGTCGATGTCGCCCACCAGCACCACCGGCACCCGCGCCGCACGGGCAAAGCCCATGTTGGCAATATCGCCGGCGCGCAGGTTGATTTCCGCTGGCGAGCCTGCCCCTTCCACCACCACCACATCGGCCTGCGCGCGCAACCGCTGCCAACTGGCCATGACATCGGGCAGCAGCGCGGCGCGGCCCATGCGAAAATTGCCGCCACCCAGCGTGCCCCGCACCCGGCCATGCACCACCAGTTGCGAGGTGTGATCAGCCTGCGGCTTGAGCAGCACCGGGTTCATGTCGGTATGCGCCGGAGCGCGGCAAGCCAGCGCCTGCAGCGCCTGCGCCCGGCCGATTTCCCCGCCATCGCTGGTGACAGCGGCGTTGTTCGACATGTTCTGCGGCTTGAACGGCAAGACGCGCAGGCCCCGGTTGGCGAGCGCGCGGCACAGCCCTGCCACCAGCACCGATTTGCCCACGTCAGACCCGGTGCCCTGCACCATCAATGCGCCCATCGTCATCCCTTCCATACCACCACCGCGCCCAGCGCCACCGCGATCAACAGCGCGCAGGCCCGCCGATAGAGCCGCAGCGCCCGCGCCACATCGCGCGCATCGGCCGCAGCGCGCCCCTGCCCGATCCAGTCCTTGGCCACGGCCACGCCATCATAGACCACCGGTCCGGCCAGCCGCAGGCCCAGCGCCCCGGCCATCGCCGCTTCGGTCCACCCCGCATTGGGCGAGGCATGCCGGCCATGATCGCGCCACAGCACCGCCCAGCCGCCACCGCCCGCCAGGCACAGCAAGACCGCGCCCAGCCGCGCCGGCAGCAGGTTCAGCGCATCGTCCAGCCGCGCCGCCGCCCAGCCGAACGGCCCCCACGGCGCCTCGCGATGGCCGATCAGGCTGTCGGCAGTGTTGATCGCCTTGTAAGCCCACAGCCCCGGCAGGCCGGCCAAGACCATCCAGAACAGCGGCGCCGCCACCCCATCGCAAAAGCTTTCGGCCAGACTTTCGATCGCCGCGCGGGCCACCCCGGCGCGGTCGAGCGTGGCAGTATCGCGGCCCACGATCATCGCCACGGCGCGCCGCGCGCCGGCAAGATCATCGCGCGCCAGGGCCAGCGCCACGGGCCGCACGTGATCGTGCAGGCTGCGCAGGGCCAGGCCTGGCCAGGCCAGCAGGCCGATGACGATCCACGCCCAGCCGCCAGCAAGCCAGGTTGCCAGGGCCTGGAGCGCGCCGGCGAGGCCAATCGCCACGGCCAGCAGCACCAGCACTGTCACCACGCCCATGGCGCGGCGGCGCCCCGCGCTCCACTGCGGGCGATTGCCAAGGCGCGCGCACCAGCCGATCACGCGGGCAAAGCCGCCCACCGGATGGCCCAGGCGCGCATAGAGCGCCGCTGGCCAGCCGAGCGCGAGATCGAGCGCCAGCGCGAGTGCCAGGGCAGCGAGCGTTTCAACCATGGCTGGGCAAGGCCTGCACCAGCCGCGCCAGACGTGCAGCATCGCCTGGCAGGCCCAGCCGCAACCAATCGGGCCGATCGGCAAAAGGCCGCGCCAGGATATGCTGCCGCGCCAAATGATCGAACAGCGCCGCGCCATCCACGCCGCGCACAAGGCGGAACAACGGGCAGGCCCCACCAACCGTATAGCCCTTTGAACAGAGCGCGGCATCCAGGCTGGCCGCGCGTTCCTGCAAGGCGTCGCGCGTATCCGCGATCCACGTGCCATCGCGATAGGCTGCCTCCCCCACGGCCAGCGCCGCAGCGCACAGCGGCCAGGCCCCCAGCCGCGCCCGCAACGCCGCCAACAGCGCGCGCGGCCCCAGCACAAAGCCCAGGCGCAGGCCCGCCAGGCCAAAGAACTTGCCGAACGAGCGGAAGATCACCAGCCGCCGCGCGTCGGCAATATCGCCGGCCAGGCTGGCTTGCGGGTGCGCGTCGGCAAAGGCTTCATCCAGCAAGAGCCAGCCATGATCCCCGCGCCGGTGCAGCAATTCGCGCAGCATCGGCGGCGTCAACAGGCGGCCATCGGGGTTGTTGGGATTGGCCAGGACCAGGCTGGCGCCATCGGCGCTTTCCGGGTCGGCCACCGCCACGCTGGCGCGCAGCATCTCGACATGGGTGCGATAGCCCGGCACGGCATGGCAGCCCGTGCCACCGATCAGATCGCCAATCAGCCGCAGCCCGATCTCGGTGCCAGGCACCGCGCAGACTTGAGCGGCCGCGCAGCCAAAGTGCGCTGCCGCGGCCTGCTCCAGGCCGCGCAGCGCGCTTTCATCGGGCAGGGGCTGCCAATCCACCGCCGCCGCTACCGCCCCGGCGTGGGGCCAGGGGCACGGGTTGATCCCGGTGGACAGGTCCAGCCAAGGCCCATCACCAAACTGCGCGCGCGCCGCCGCCAGCCCGCCGCCATGCCAGGTAAAGCGGTTCAGCCCCACAGCCGGCCCCCGATGCACAGTGCCAGTAATAGAACGGTTTCGTTCCATTCGATGCCGGCGCCATGGCCATCGCCGGAAATACCGCCGATCCGCACCTTGAGCCACCAGCCCCACAGCGCCATGCCCGGCACCGCGATCAGCAAGGCCGGATACCACCAGGCGGCCAGCGCCAGCGCGCCGGCCCACAGCACCAGATCGCGGCGGCGCACCACACCGGCAAAACGCGCCCCCAGCCCGGCGTGCAAGGGCGGCAGCCAGCGCGCCCAGGCAAGCGGGCCAAGGCGTGCGGCGAAAGGCACCCAGACGATGCCCGCCATCATGCCCTGCGCCACCAGCGCATGGAGCAGCACCAGCTTGGCCATAAGCTGCATCACCACCGCCACCACGCCAAAGCTGCCAAGATGCGGATCGGCCAGCACGGCCAGCAACCGCGCGCGATCGCGATGGGCAGCGCCGCTGGCATCGGCCAGATCGGCCAGGCCATCGAGATGCAGCGCGCCCGTCACTACCACCCATGCCGCCAGGCCGGCCATCGCGCCAATCCACGGATCGAGCCACCCACCAGCCCAGACCGCCCCGGCCACGCAGCCACCCACGATCACGCCCACGGCGGGAAACCACCGCATCGAGGCGGCAAAATCGCCAGCCTCAGCAGCCACGCGCGGCATGGGCAGGCGGGTGAGGAACTGCGTTGCCAGGATCAACCCCTTCACGTCGCCAGCCCCACGATCTGCGCCATGGGCCGCTCGCCGGGCCAAACCCGCAGGCTGAGCAGCGCGGCATAGGGCAGGTCAAACGCCCAGGCCTGTTCCGACACGAACCCGCACAGCACGGTGAGCGCCGCACGCATCGCGCCACCATGCGTCACCACCAGGGTGTCGCTGCCGGGCAGATCGGCCAGCGCCGCTGCTACCCGCGCGCGCAGCGCCGACCAGCGCTCTCCACCCGGCGGGGCGTGAGCATCGGGATCGACCCAGAACGCGGTCAGTGCCGCGCAGCTTACCTGCGCGGGGGCGAGACCATCCCAAGCGCCGAAATCCAGCTCGCGCCAGCGCCGGTCCAGCTGCACCGGCAGGGCGCGCGGGGCGGCAATGGCCTGGGCAGCAGCAGCACAGCGGCGCAGGTCCGATGCCACGATGCCGGCAAAATCCACGCTCTGCGCCCGCTGCGTACAGGCAGCCAGGCCGGCAGCCGTGGGCGCCATGTCGTCGTGGCCCAGCAAGAGCCCAGGCGTGGCCGGCGCGCCGTGGCGCAACAGATGCAGCAGGAAGCCGCTCACGCCTGCCCTTCCGCGCCCGCTGCCACGCCCGATGCCACGCCGGCCTGGGCAAAGGTTGCCATCTGGTCATGCGCAGCCAGCGCGGCGCGGATCACCCCTACGGCCACCGCCGCGCCGCTGCCCTCGCCCAGCCGCATGCCCAGGTTGAGCAGCGGCACCAAGCCGAGCCGCGCCAGCAGGCGCACATGCCCCGGTTCGGCCGAACAGTGCCCGGCCAGGCAATGATCGACAATGCCCGGTGCCACCACGGCGAGTGGCGCCAGGGCAGCACAGGTAATGAAGCCATCAAGCACCACCGGAATGCGTAAGGCCCGCGCGCGCAACACCGCGCCAGCCATCGCCGCAATCTCTCGCCCGCCCAGCCGGCGCAGGGTTTCGAACGGGGTGTGCGGCGCGTCGGCATGGAAGGCCAGCGCCCGGGCGATCACCGCAACCTTGCGCGCCACGCCGGCGGCATCGAGCCCGGTGCCCGGCCCTGCCCACTCCGCCGCGCCGCCACCCAGGCTGCGCGCGCAGAGCGCGGCAGCGGCCGTGGTATTGCCGATGCCCATTTCACCCAGCGTCAGGATATCGAGATCGGGCGTAACCACCGCGGCACCAGCGTTGAGCGCCGCCAGGCATTCCGCCTCAGTCATCGCCGGGGCGCAGGTGAAATCGGCGGTGGGACGATCAAGATCGAGCGGCACCACCATCAACTCAAGGCCGGCAACGCCCGCCAGCGCATTGATCGCCGCGCCCCCGGCGGCAAAGTTTGCCACCATGCCAGCGGTCACGCTGGTGGGAAAGGCGCTGACGCCGTGCACCATAAAGCCATGGTTGCCGGCAAAGATCGCCGTGCGCCCGCGCGCGATCACCGGGCGTTCGCGCCCTTGCCAGCCGGCCATGAACACGGCGATGTCTTCCAGCCGGCCCAGCGATCCGGGCGGCTTCGTCAGGTCATCCTGCCGCGCCCGCGCTGCGGCGGCCGCCGCAGCGTCGGGCATGGCCAGATCGGCAAGCGCCGCGTCGAACGCGGCCGGAGACGCAAACGCGCTCATGCCGCGACGAACCCGGCCGGCGGCGTGCGGCTGATGAAATGGCCTTTCACCCCTTGCGGCCATTCCTTGAACGGCACGCGCCCATGCTCGCTTTGCGCATAGGCGGCGGCATAATCGAGGATTGCCGTGGCGGCCGCTTCGTCCGCGTCAAAACGGCCCAGCACATAACCCACCTTGCCCGGCGCGCGCAGGTGCACGGTGCAGTGGTCCTTGCAGGCGAACAGGCAGGCCATTTCCTGCACGGCAATCCCGGCATAGCGGGCATCGCCCTGCTGCACCGCGCGCAGCGCCGCCAACAGCCGCGCACCACCGCGCTGGCCCTGGTCATCCTCGCGCGCGTCGGCGCTCAACCGGCAGGTGTTGCAGGCCACCACGGCGGGGCCATCGTCAACAGGGGTAAGCATGGGGGGAAATCCTTGTGATGCAGAGGGAAAGGGTCAGAACTCGATGCCCGCCTGGGCTTTCACCCCGGCGCGGAACGGATGCTTGATCTGGGCCATTTCGGTGACGAGATCGGCCGCCGCGATCAGTTCATCGGGCGCGTTGCGGCCCGTCACGATCACGTGCTTCATCGCCGGGCGCGCGGTGAGCACGGCCAGCACCTCGTCGAGCGGCAGATAGTCGTAGCGCAGCACGATGTTGAGTTCGTCGGCCAGGACCATGGCATAGGCTGGATCGGCGATCATGCGCGTCACCTCGTCCCAGCCGGCGCGGGCCACGGCCACATCGCGCGCGCGGTCCTGCGTGTCCCAGGTAAAGCCTTCGCCCATCGGCTTGAAATCGACGTGGGCGGGAAAGGCATCGAACACGGCCTTTTCGCCGGTGGTCATCGCGCCCTTGACGAACTGCACCACGCCCACGCGCTGGCCATGGCCGATGGCGCGCACCACCATGCCCATGGCCGCAGTGGTCTTGCCCTTGCCCTTGCCGGTATGGACGATCAGCAGGCCCTTTTCCTGGGTCTTGGTGGCCATGATCTTGTCACGCGCGGCCTGTTTCTTGCGCATCTTGTCGGCGTGGCGCGCGTCTTCATCAGCTTGCATCGGCCGTTTCCCTTTTCAGCAGATAGATGTCCATGATCCAGCCATGCTGCGCGCGCAGCGCGGCACGGCGGGCGAGAATACGCGGGCCCACCGCCGCCAGCGGGCCATGCTCCAGCGCCTGGTGCGCCATGCCCAGGTATGCGCCCCACCAGATGGTGATGCCCGCAGGGTCCAGCGCGGCAAACGCACCGCCGGCATCAAGCATCACGACGAGATGATCAGCCCCCACCGGCCAGCCATGGGTGCGCAGCAGGCGGCCGGGGGTGATCATCACCGGCCCGGCCAGCGGATTGAGCGGGATGGCGTGGGCGGCGGTCAGCGCCGCGATGCTGGTGATCCCCGGCACGACCTGCACCGCCAGGGCCGCACCCTGCCCCATCAGCCGCGCCGCGATGCGCAGGCTGCTGTCGTAGAGCGCGGGATCGCCCCACACCAACAGCGCGGCGCGGCCGCCCTGCGGCAGGGCCTGGGCCAGGGTGGCCTGCCACACCCGCGCGATGGCGTGATGCCAGGCATCCACTGCCGCTGCATAGTCACCCGCGCCATCGCGCAGCGGCATGGCGAATTCGACGATCGGTACGGCCCGCGTCAGCACCGTCGCGCAGATCGTGCGGCGCAGGTCGATCAGCCCGACCTTGTCCGCGCCCTTGTCGGGCAGCAGGATCACGTCGGCGCCATTGATCGCGCGCACCGCCGCCAGGGTAAGGTGATCGGGGTTGCCCGTGCCTATCCCTATAAGATCGAGCTGGATCACACGGCCCCCGCAATCATGTGGAAGAACGTGCCCGTCACCTGCCCGCGCCGCGATCCGCTTTCCGCCACGGCCGCGCCGGTGGCATCGACCACCGTGGCCAGTGGCGCATCGCCTTGAGCCAGGATGGTGCAATAGTGGAATTCGTGGCCGCGCAGCGCGGTGCCGGCCGCCATGCTGCCCACCGGCGCCAGCAGCCGGGCCGCGCGATAGCCCAGGTGTAGGCGCCGCTGCGCATGGCTGGTTTCCAGCGCCAGCAGCCCGGCCATGGCATGGCGCGCACCGGCCTTGTCGACCAGGCCCTGGCCCAGCACCATGTAGCCACCGCATTCACCGTGCACCGGCCGGGTCTGCGCGTGGCGGCGCAGGCCCGCCAGGAAAGTCCCCGCCGCCGCGATGGCCCCGGCATGCAGTTCGGGATAGCCGCCGGGCAGCCAGACCATGTCCGCATCGGCCGGCGGCGGTTCATCGGCCAGCGGCGAGAACGGCAGGATCTGCACGCCGGCCGCCCGCCAGCCGTTCAGCAGGTGGGGATAGAGAAACGAGAATGCCGCGTCGCGCGCCACGGCAAGACGCTGCGCAGGGGGCGGCGGCAGCGCGGCTGATGCGGCGTGCGGGGTGTCCATTGCGCGCGCCACTGCGACCAGCGCCGCCAGATCGACATGATCGCGCACGAACGCCGCCAGATCATCCAGGCGGGCGGGCAGATCGGGATGCTCCACCGCCTGGACCAGGCCCAAGTGCCGCTCTGGCAAGGCAAGGTCTGCGCGGCGCGGCAGGGCGCCCAGCACCAGCATGCCGATCGCCGCCATGCCGGCGCGCAGCAAGCTTTCATGGCGCGCGCTTGCCACCTTGTTTAGGATGACGCCGGCCACCGGCAGCGCGGGATCAAACCGCGCAAAGCCCAGCGCCGTCGCTGCCGCCGATTGCGCCTGGCCCGATGCATCGAGCACCAGCACCACCGGCCAGCCCAGCCGGCGCGCCACATCAGCACTGGCGCCATTGCCGGTGGCGCCCGGGCTGGCCACGCCATCGAACAGGCCCATCGATCCTTCAGCCAGGGCCAGATCGGCGCCACCAGCCTGGCTTGCCAGAGCATCGATCAGGCCGGGCATCATGGCCCAGCTATCGAGGTTGAACGATGCGCGCCCGCAGGCGGCCTGGTGAAACGCCGGATCGATATAGTCCGGCCCGTTCTTGAACGGCTGCACCGCCAGCCCCTGGCCATGCAGCGCGCGCAGCAGGCCCAGCATAAGCGTGGTCTTGCCCGCGCCCGAACTGGGCGCGGCGATCATCAGGCCCGGCACGCTCATGCGGGCGCCCCGTCGCTTTCGCCGCCATGCTGCGGGCGAAAGCGCCGATCATAATCGGCGGCATAGAGGCTGCTTTCGGCAAAATCAGTAGCGCCCAGCACGCGGCCAACCAGGATCAGCGCGGTGCGCTCCATCGTGCCGGCCACGGCGGCCACTATCGTGTCCAGCGTGGCGCGCTCCACGCGCTCATCGGGCCAACTGGCGCGCCACACCACCGCCACCGGGCAATCGCCGCCATAATCGGGCAGCAGATCGGCCACCACTTGCGCCAGGTTGTGGATCGACAGGTGAATGGCCAGCGTCGCGCCGGTCTGGGCAAAGGCCACCAGGTTTTCGCGCGGTGGCATCGCGCTGGCCCGGCCCGGCGTGCGGGTCAGCACCACCGACTGGCCCAGCGCCGGCAGCGTCAGCTCGCTTTCCAGTGCAGCGGCGGCGGCGGCAAAGGCGGGCACGCCGGGCGTGATGGTGAAGGGAATGCCTAGCGCCCGTAAGGCCCGCAGTTGCTCGCCCAGCGCAGACCACACCGACAGATCGCCCGAATGCAGCCGCGCGACATCGTGGCCAGCGGCATGGGCCTGGATGATGTGGTCCATGATCTGGTCAAGCGAGAGCGGCGCCGTGTTCACGATGTGCGCGCCGGGCGGGCAATGGGCGAGCAGTGCCGTGGGCACCAGCGACCCGGCATAGAGGCACACCGGGCACGCGGCGATACGATCGCGCCCGCGCAAGGTGATGAGATCGGGCGCGCCGGGGCCGGCGCCGATAAAATGGACCGTCATTGTTCAATTTCCTGGGCATGGCCCTGAGCAAGGGCACAAGTGGCCATGCGATCGGGCGATATCTGGCGGTGGCACAGCAACTGCGCGCCCGGCCCCGCTGCGGCCAGCGCGGCTGCTTCAGCCAGGCTGCCAGTGCCGCGCGTGCGCAGGCTGGCGGCGGATTGCGTGGCCGTGCCGCAGCGCTGCACGGCATCGGCCGCCACCGGGATCAGCGGCAGGCCCAGCGCGCGCGCCAGCGGCGCCACAGCCGGGGCCTTGTCTGCCGCCGTGGCCAGATGGGTGGCGGCGGGCAGTCCTTCCTGCGCCAGGGCAAAGGCCGCGCGCAGGGCCGAAAGCGGGGCGCCCGCGCGAAAGCCCAGGCCGGCGACGATCATGGTCATCGCACCACGCTCCACTGCACGATCGGATAGCGCGCCTTCCAGCCATGCCGCGTGCCGAGCGGCGCGGCGTCGGCCAGTGCGATCCGCAGCAGGCTGCCGCCAGCGCGGCCATGCCAGGCGGCGAGCAGCGCCTCCGATTCCAACGTCACCGCATTGGCGACCAGCCGCGTGCCGGCCGGCAGCCGCGCCCACAGCGCATCGAGCAGCGCGGCCGACAGCCCACCGCCGATGAACACCGCATCGGGCGGCGGATCATCGGGCAGGCACGCCGGCGCACGGCCGGTGATCACGCGCAGGCGATCCACGCCCAGTGCCACGGCATTGCCGCGCGCGCGGGTGGCACGCTGCGGATCGGCCTCGATCGCCACGGCGCGGTTGGCGGGATGGGCCAGCAGCCATTCGATGCCGACAGAGCCAGAGCCGGCGCCGATATCCCAGAGCAGTTCACCGGCGCGTGGCGCCAGCGCCGCCAGGGTGAGCGCGCGCACCGCTGACTTGGTGATCTGGCCATCGGCGGCGAACAGCGCATCGGGCCGTCCGGGCGTGAGCGGCAGAGCCAGCCCCTGCCCGGCAACGACAATGCCCACCGCCACCGGATGGGCGACATCGCCAAGGGCAAAAGCCTGCGCCTCAAAGCAACGCACCCGCTCGCGCGGGCCGCCCAGCGCTTCGAGCACGCATAGCGTGCTGGCGCCAAAGCCCAGCGCGACGAGATAGGCGGCCAGGTCTGCCACCGCCGCGCCATCGCGCAGCAGGGCAATCACGCGCTGGCCGGGCGCGAGATGCGGGCGCAAGCGCGCCAGGGGCGCGGCGTGGAGGCCCAGGCAGGCGCAATCCTGCACTGCCCAGCCCAGGCGCGCCGCCGCCAGGGAAAACGTCGATGGCTGCGGATGGGCCAGCCATTCGTGTGGCGCGAGGTTGGCGATGACACTGCTGCCCGCGCCGAACCAGAACGGATCGCCCGATGCCAGCATCGCCACACGGCGCCCGCGCAGGGCGAGCAGACGGGCAACGCCATCGGCAAACGGCACTGGCCATTCCACCGCCATGGCCCTAAGCGGGCCCAGCAGGGCCAGGTGGCGCGGCGGGCCGATCACCACCTCGGCCTCGTCCAGTTCGGCCAAGGCCACCGGGGACAGGCCGTCGCGGCCGTTTTCGCCAAGGCCGATGATCGTCAACCATGCGCGCAAAGGGGTATCAGCCATGGCCAATGTCCTGCTGCTGGGCGGAACGAGCGAGGCCAGCGCGCTGGCCCGCCTGCTTGCCGCGCAAGGCATTGCCGCCCGGTTGAGCTATGCCGGGCGCACCCACGCCCCGCTGGCGCAGCCCCTGCCCACGCGGATCGGCGGCTTTGGCGGCGTGGCCGGGCTGGCCGCCTATCTGCGCGAGGAAGGCATCACCCACCTGGTCGATGCCACCCATCCCTTTGCCGCGCAGATCAGCGCCCATGCCATCGCCGCCGCCGCGCAGGCCGGGGTGCCGCTTATCGCGCTTACCCGCCCGGCCTGGCAGGGCCAGCCGCAAGACCGCTGGACCATGGTGCCAGACGTGGCCGGCGCCGTAGCGGCCCTCGCTGGCCCGGCGCGGCGTGTGATGCTGGCGTTGGGGCGGCTGCACGTGGCCGATTTCCTCGCCCAGCCGCAGCATGACTATCTGCTGCGCTTTGTCGACGCGCCCGCCGCACCGCCGCTGTTGCCGCGCCATCGCCTGGTGGTGGACCGGGGGCCGTTCACTGTGGCGGGCGATCTGGCGCTGCTGCGCGACCAGGCGATCGGCGTGGTGGTATGCAAGAACGCCGGCGGCAGCGGCGCGCAGGCCAAGCTGATCGCCGCGCGCGCGCTGGGCCTGCCGGTGATCATGATCGACCGGCCGTTCATCCCGCCGCGCCAGGAAGTGCATGAGCCAGCGCAAGTGCTGGACTGGATCGCTCATGGCGCCACCCCGCCCGCGCTGCGCGGGGTGTAGAGCAGCGGGCCAGCGGCACGCGCCACGATCCGCGTCTGGCTCGATCCCACGATGACCACGGTGCGCATGTCGGCCATCTCGGGCCGCGCCTGGGCCAGCGAGACGATGCGTAGGTCTTCCTGCGGGGTGGAGACGGCGCGGGCAAACAGGATCGGCCGCTGCGGGCCGCAGCATGTGCGCAGCAATTCCAGCGCGCGGGCAAAGCCCACTGGCCGCGCGCGAGAGCGCGGATTGTAGAGCGCCATAGCAAAATCCGCCTCTGCCGCCAGGCGCAGGCGCCGCGCGATCATGTCCCACGGCTTGAGGTTGTCCGAGAGGTTGATCGCGCAGAAATCGTGGCCCAGCGGCGCCCCGGCGCGCGCGGCGGCGGCGAGCATGGCGGTAATGCCCGGCAGCACCTCGATCGCGACATCGTCCCACGCTTGCGGGCCGCTTTCCAACACCTCGAACACGGCGGCGGCCATGGCGAATACGCCGGGATCGCCCGATGAGACCAGCACCACCCGGCGGCCTTGCGCAGCCAAGTCAAGCGCATCAGCAGCGCGCTCCCGCTCCACCCGGTTGTCCGATGGATGCAGCACCAGGCCGGGGCGCGGCGCCACACGCGCGACATAGGGGATATAGCCCAGCACATCGGTGGCGGCATCGAGTGCCGCGCGCACCTGCGGGGTGATCATCGCTTCGCTGCCCGGGCCGAGCCCGGCGATCGCCAATGTGCCGCTCATGGCCGGCGCCCCTGGCCGTGGATCAACAGGATCGAGAAATAGGGCGTGACGGCCTGGGCCTCACCCAGCGGCGTAACCCGCTGGCCGGGCATGGCGGCATGTTCCACCAGCCAAGCCTCCCCCTCGCGTCCCGCAGCAGCCACGGCGCGGCGCAGCTTGGCCAGGTGACGGCCGATCTTCATCACCACCAGGGCATCGGTATCGCGGATGCGGCGGGTCAGTTCCGCCTCGGGCAGGGTGGCCATGGCGACGGTGAGCACATCATCGCCCCAGGTGATGGGCACGCCGGTGGCATTCCACGCGCCCGCCATGCCGGTGATGCCCGGCACCACCTGCACCGGCACCTGCCCCGCCAGGCGGCTGTGCAAGTGCATGAACGAGCCATAGAAAAACGGGTCACCCTCGCACAGCACGACCACGTCTTCGCCGCTGCGGGCCAGATCAGCCAGGCGCACGGCGCACGCGGCATAGAACGCGGCGAGGCAGGCGTTGTAGCGCGGATCGCTGACCGGGATTTCGGTGGTGACGGGGTATTCCATGGGAATTTCCACGGCATCGGCGCGCAGCAGGTCTGCCGCGATGCGCCGCGCCTGGCCCGGCCGCCCGGCTTTGCGAAAGTAGGCGATGTGGCGCGTGCCGCGCACCAGCCGATCGGCGCGCACGCTCAACAGATCGGGCGCGCCGGGGCCAAGGCCAACGCCGTGGACCGTGCCAACCGGCGCAAGGACTGGCGCGCTCATTCCGCGTCGCTCGCCAAGGCGTTGATCGCGGCCACGGTGATCGCGCTGCCGCCCAGGCGCCCTTCGACGATGCAACACGGCACGCCGTGCCACGCCCACAGCGCGGCCTTGGATTCGGCAGCGCCGACAAAGCCAACCGGGCAGCCGATGATCGCCGCCGGGCGCGGGCAGGCTGGGTCTTCCAGCATGGTCAGCAGGTGGAAAAGCGCCGTGGGCGCATTGCCGATCGCCACCACGCTGCCGGCCAGGTGCGGGCGCCACAGCTCCAGCGCGGCGGCAGAGCGGGTGTTGCCCATGGCCTGGGCCAGGGCCGGCACCACCGCATCATGCAGCGTGCACAGCACCGGATTGGCGGCAGGCAGGCGCGCGCGGGTGACCCCTTCCGACACCATGCGCGCATCGCACAGGATCGGTGCCCCGGCGCGCAGCGCGGCGCGCGCGGCCAGGGCGAACTGGGCGGAAAAGCGGATGTGCGGCGCCAGGTCGACCAGGCCAGCCGCATGGATCATGCGCACCGCCACTGGCTCTTCGGCAGGCGAAAAGCGCGCCAGATCGGCCTCTGCCCGGATCATGGCGAAAGACTGGCGATAGATGGCCGCGCCATCGGTTTCATAGACATGGGGCATTGGGCAGCTCCGCACTGGGGCAACTTGCAAACTGGTCGAGCACTTGCTGGGCGGTGAGCGGCGCCTGGCACGGCGGCGCGCCGGCGGCGGCATCACGCGCAAGGTCGAACCGGCCATCGGCGCGGCCGGTGAGCACAAGATCGGTGGCGCGGGTGCAGGCGCAGCCCTTGGCACAGCCCGATACGTGCAGCGTGCCGCGCACATGCGGCGCCAGGGCGATGGCAAGATCGCGCGTGGGCACATGCGCCTGCGGGCAGGCCGGCGCGCCGGGGCATGCTTCCACCCGCAGCAGCGGATCGGCCGGATCGGCAATCAGGCCGGGCACGGCATCGCCGCCGGCGCCTTCCACCACCAGCAGACGCCAGGGCGTGATGCGCAGCGCTTGGGCGCCGGGTTCGGCCAGCGCCGCGTCCAGCACCGGCGCTGCAACCCGGCCGAATGGCGCGCCATGCACCATGCCGAGCGCGCAAGGCCCTGGCCGCCAGGCCGGCGCCAACGCCGCTGGAAGATCCTGCCCAGCCGCCCACGCAGGCAGCGGGGCATGATGGCGCGCCATGCGCCCTTGCCCGCCGCTTTGCACGAACCAGCGGGCCAGTGCGATCAGCCCATCAACCTCTGCCCCGGGCGCCAAGGCCACGCCATGGGCGCGCCCAGCCGCGCGCAGGATCAGGCCACCATGGCTGCTGCGCTCGACCCGGAAATCGCCCGGCTCTGCCAGCAAGACCGGCGCCGCGCCGGCATCGATCACGAACCCGGCCTTGGCCGGCAGCGCGGGCAGTTCATCCAGCCGGGCAAGCAAGGCCTGGGCGATGCGCTGCGTGTCATCGCCATTGCGCCAACCGGGCGCCACCAGCAGGTTGCGCCGCGCCTCTGCCAGCGAATCGGCATCGACCAGGCCCAGCGCCAGCAGTTCGGCCAGCGCGGCCTGCCACCCAGCGTGATCGAGCCCGCGCAGCTGCAGGTTGCCCCGCCGCGACACATCGATCAGGCCATTGCCATGCCGCACGGCCAGCGCGCAGACCGCGCGCGCCGCATCACGAGACAGGCGCGCCAGGCGCGGCTTGATCCGCAGCAACAGGCCATCACCCGCCGCCATCGGGCGCCAGGCATCGGGGCACCACCCCGCCACGCGAAAGCCGCTCATGCCCTGCCCCCGGCGTGATCGGCCAGATCGGCAAGAATGGCATTGCGCCGCGTGGCCCACAGGCCTGCGGCATGCAGCGCGGCAAAGCCCTGCTGCATCGCGGCCAAGGCGCCAGGGTTCTCGCGCGCCAGGAATGCGCGCACGGCAGCATCACCCAGCGTGGCCTGGTAATAGAGATCAAACAGCTGCGGCGGCACACTGCCGGGGGCAAGGTGGGCAAAGGCGCCCAGATGATCGAGCGTGGCAGCCAGTTCTGCCCCGCCGCGAAAGCCATGGCGCATCATGCCGGCGATCCAGCCAGGATGGGCGGCACGGGCGCGCACCACGCGGGCCAGTTCCTCGCCCAAGGGCCGCGCCACGGGCCGCGCGGGGTCGCGGCTGTCGAGGTGATAAAGCGCCGCCCCACCCCCGACCACCCCCTGCGCCGCGGCAAAGCCGGCTTCGTGTGCGGCATAGTCGGCGGCGAGCAGCAGATCGGTTTCGGGCAGATCCTGGGCGTGGACAAAGGCGCCGGCCGCCGCGACCCGGGCGCGCAGACCGGCCGGGTCTGCCTGCGGCGCGGCGGTATCAAAGGCGTGGTCCGATGCCGCCAGCCAGGCTTCACCCGCCGCGTGGCGGCCGGCGGCGTCATAAGTCTGCGCCGTCTGCCCCATGCCCAGGCCATAGCGCCCCGGCGCCGGGCCATAGACCCGCGCACCTGGCGCCTTGCCGACAAACGGGTTCCACTCCGCCGGCTCGTCGCGCGCGGCCAGGGCGCGCACCGCCTGCCCGAACAGCACCGGCAGCAGCGGAAAGGCATCGCGCAGCAGGCCCGAAATACGCAGCGTCACATCCAGACGCGGGTGATCGAGCCGAGCGATCGGCAGAATCTCGATCCCCGTCACCCGTTGCGAGGCGGCATCCCATTCCGGCCGCGCGCCCAACAGGTGCAGCGCCATGGCAAATTCCTCGCCACCGGTGCGCATCGTGGCCGAACCCCACAGGTCCACCACCAGGGCGTGGGGATAATCGCCGTGGTCCTGCAGGTGGCGGCGCACCAGTTCCTGCGCCAGCATCACGCCTTGCGCATGGGCGGCGCGGCTGGGCACGGCGCGCGGATCGATCGCGTAGAGATTGCGCCCGGTGGGCAGCACATCGGTACGCCCGCGCCACGGCGATCCAGCCGGCCCCGCCGCAACCCGGCGCCCGTCGAGCGCGGCCAGCACGCCATCGCACTCTGCCCCGCCCTGCGTGCCGCGGCCGAATATGTGCAGGCCATCGCCATACTGGCTATCCTTCACGTCGCAGACAAAGCGGTCGATCCGGGCAATCGCTTCAGCCGGGGTGGCGGCCGGATCGATGCCCAGCTCTGCCTCAAGCCCCAGCGCCTGCGCCTGCGCGCGGATGGCCACGATCAGCCGGTCGCGCCGCGCCGGATCGAGGCCTACCGCGCCGGAAAACTCGTCAAGCAGCGCCTCCAGCCCGGCCAGGCCCGCCCCGCTTTCCGTGCGCCGCAGCGGCGGCGGCATGTGGCCCAGCGTGACCGCGCCGATGCGACGCTTGGCCTGGGCCGCCTCACCCGGATCGTTGACAATGAAGGGATAGATCACCGGCAGGCTGCCGATCAGCGCCTCGGGCCAGCAGGCACCCGACAGCGCGACGGCCTTGCCCGGCAGCCATTCCAGCGTGCCGTGCGCGCCCATGTGCACCAGGGCATCGATCCCTTGCGCACGCAGCCACAGATAAAACGCGACATAGCCATGGCGCGGGCAGCGCGACAGATCGTGATAGGCTTCGTCGCGCCCGACCAGATCGCCGCGCTCGGGCTGCAACGCCACCAGCGCCTGCCCCGCGCGCAACGCGGCAAAGTGGAAGGCGCCATCGCGGACTGCTGTATCGTCTTCCGGCGCGCCCCAGCTTTGTGCCAGATCGGTTTGCAGCGCGGCCGGCAGCTGCACCAGCGCGGCACGATAGGCGGCGAGCGGAAAGGCCAGCGTCTCATGGCCAAGCCGGTGTGCCAGGTCACCGGGCGGCGCAACTTCATACCCGGCCTGGGCCAGATCGGCGAGCAACGCTGTAGTAGAGGCCAAAGCATCAAGGCCCACTGCATGCGCCATGGCATGCGCCTTGCCCGGATAGGTTGACAGCACCAAGGCCAGGCGCCGCTGCGCCACGGGGCGCCGGGCCAGCGCGATCCAGCCAGCCACCCGCGCCACGATGGCATTGATCCGCGCCGGATCGGGCCGGTGCATGTGGCGGGCAAAGCCGAGATCGGCATCCTGCGCGCAGGGTTCCTTAAAACTGGCAACGCCGGCAAACAGCCGCCCGTCGATCTCTGGCAAAACGACATGCATGGCCAGGTCTGCCGGCGCCAAGCCACGCACCGCCTCAGTCCAGTTTTCGCGCGTGCCAGTGGCCAGCGCCACCTGGAACACCGGCACGCCGGCTAAGTCCAGCGGGCTCTGCCCGGCATCGTCCTGCGCGGAAAAGGCCGTGGCATTGATGATCGCGGCCGGGCGCAGCCGCCCGAGTTCTGCCGCCACCACCGCGCGCGATTGTGGTTCCTTGAGCGAGGTGACGTAAAGCCCCTGCGCGGCCAGGCCTGCTTCCTCCAGCGCGGTGATCAGCGCGGTTACCGGCGCAACATCGCGCGCGGTGAGATAGGCGCGGTAGAACACGACCAGCACCAGCGGGCGCGCGGCGTCCACCGCCTTGCCATGGGGATGCCACAGGCCCGCCGCCGACAGCGGCGCCACCGGCGGAGTGGCCGCCGCGTTTATCGCCAGCCCGCCTGCCTGGGCCAGCTGCATCAGCGCGCAATGGGCAGCATCGGCGCCGCCCGCCTCGCACAGCGCGGCCAGATCACGCAGGGCCTCGCGCGGCAGGGTAGAGGCTTCGTCAAGCTGCGGATCGGCCCGCCCGTCTGCCGGCAACACCGCCAGCGCAACGCCGCGTGCGCGTGCCAGCGCCGCCACCTGCCCCAGGCCATAGCGCCACCACGAAACCCCACCGATCAGGCGGATGAGGATGGCCCGCGCGCCAACCAGCGTGCGCTCGATATAGGTATCGACCGACAAGGGATGTTCCAGCGCGGCCAGATTGGCCAGGCGCAGCAGCGGGAACGCCGGATCGGCCTGGCGCGCCAGGTGCCAGCCAGCGGCAAAGGCGCCCAGGTCGCTGTCGGAAAACGACAGGACGACGAGCGGCGCCGGCACCTGCTCCAGATCCTGGGGCACGGCCGTTTCCTCAAGCCCGTGGCTTTCGCGGAAGATAACGTGCATGGGGGGTGCCGCCGCTCAGGCCGCCAGCACCGCCTTGATGGTTTGGGGGTCGAGCCTGTCGCGCTCGGCAATCGCCACCAGTTGCCCGGTGCGCGGCTCTCCCGCCTGCCAGGGCCGATCATACTGATGGCGCACGCGCGCGCCCACCGCCTGGACCAGCAGGCGCATCGGCTTGCCCGCCACGGCGACATGGCCTTTCACGCGCAACACGCCGTGCTCTGTGGCCAGGCGGGCGATGCGCACGGCCAGGTCGGCCGGATCGGATACCTCGCCCAGCGGCACCACGGTGCTGGCAAAATCGTCATGCTCGTGATCGTCGGCGCCATCGTGGTGCGACGGGCGGGCAGCGATATCGTCTTCGGCTGCGGCGTTCAGCCCCAGGATCACGCGCGGATCGGCTGCGCCTTCGGCCATGTCGATCACCGGAACCGCGCGCGGCGCCGTCTCAGTAATGATCACCCGCGCCTTGGCCAAGCCCTCCGGGCCGGCCAGATCCCCCTTGGTCAACAGCACCAGATCGGCACACGCCAATTGGTCTTCGAACACTTCGGCCAATGGGGTTTCATGGTCGATCCCCGGATCGGCGGCACGCTGCGCGTCGAGCGCGGCCAGATCGGGGGCAAAGCGGCCGGCGGCCACCGCCTCTGCGTCGGCCAGCGCCAGCACGCCATCGACCGTGATGCGGCTGCGGATCGCCGGCCAGTCGAACGCCTTGAGCAGTGGTTTCGGCAGCGCCAGCCCCGAGGTTTCGATCAGGATGTGATCGGGCCGGGGCTCGAGCGCAAGCAGGCGTTCGACCGTGGGGATGAAATCATCGGCCACGGTGCAGCAGATGCAGCCATTGGCCAGTTCGACGATGTTTTCGGCCGGGCAATCGGGAATGGCGCAAGACGTGAGGATATCGCCATCCACCCCCAGCGTGCCGAACTCGTTGACCACCACGGCCAGGCGGCGCCCGCCGGCGTGGCGGATCAAATGGCTGATCAGCGTGGTCTTTCCCGCGCCCAGAAAACCGGTCACGATGGTGACGGGCACTTTTGCCAGATCCGGCATGCACAAAACCCTTCCGCGGCGCCAGACGAGCGACACGGCAGGGCTTGCCGGAAAACGATCCGGCCAGGCGCGCGGCAGCGGGCCGGCGCACGATAGCGCCCACCACAACGCAACCCGTGCAGCCCCAGCCGCACAAGTTTTCGTCGCCCAGACGGAAGCGTTACCGTGCCCGGACCATCCCCTGGATCAAGGCAAGAGCGACCAGTGCGCCGGCAGGTCTCCTGGCTCGTGGGTCAGGGCTTGATGCACGCCTTCCCAGGCCCGCTTGGGGCCCAGTGGCCATCCCCGTCGTGCGGGGACCAGTGCATCGCGCTCGCCACTTACAGTTGCAGGGACAGCTGCGGACTTGGGGCGAAGCCCCGCACCGCATTCCCGATTAAGCCCCTCTCGGGGCACCGACACGATCTTTTGCACGGCACCGGCCGAAACCGGCGCCTGCCCTGCCCTCCTAGCCGAGTTCGCCGGCCAAGCCAACCGGGCATGACATCAGATTGCGCGAACCACCTCGATCTCGTCCAGCCGCTGCCAGCGATAGATCGCCGCACTGGCCATCCAACACAACGCGAACAGGGCAATGATGGCAAAGCCCAGCCCATTGAAATTGCCGGCAAGATCGGCCGCCAATCGCCATGGCGCACCGGTCAGGCCCAGCTTCTGGCCGATCAGTGCGGCCGCCTCGATCCCGCCGATCACGATCGCCACCAGGGCCGAAACCAGCGTGATGGTGATGTTGTAATAGAGCTTGCGGATCGGCTTGACGAAGGCCCACTCATAAGCGCCAAGCATGACCACACCATCGATCGTATCGATCAGCGCCATGCCCACCGCAAACAGCGCGGGCAGCACCAGGATCGTGCCCAACGCCAGGCCGCTCGCCGCCTGGCTGGCGGACAGGCCGAGCAGCGCGACTTCCGTGGCCGTATCGAAACCCAGCCCGAACAGAAAGCCAAGCGGCGCCATGTGCCACGATCGCGTGACCAGGCGAAACATCGGGCGGAACAGGCGCGATAGCAGGCCCCGGCCCGACAGCAGCAGGTCAAGGTCTTCCTCCACATAGGTGCCCCCTGCGCGCACATGGGCAAAGGTGCGCCACACCCCACGCAGGATCACCAGGTTCATGGCGGCAATGGCAAACAGGAACAGCGCCGATATCGTCGTGGCGATCATCCCGC
Organism: Novosphingobium sp. GV079; assembly: GCF_003058045.1. Taxonomy (NCBI): domain Bacteria; kingdom Pseudomonadati; phylum Pseudomonadota; class Alphaproteobacteria; order Sphingomonadales; family Sphingomonadaceae; genus Novosphingobium; species Novosphingobium sp. GV079. Next base: position 54,993 of record NZ_QBUE01000015.1, read on the forward strand.
CCACCTCGCGAAAGGCGCCAAACCGGGCGAGCGCCGTGGCCGTCAGCGCCACCAGGACCGAAGCGATGGCGATGATCGTGGCGTGGCCCAGGGCAAACCACAGGCCCACGGCGATCGGCCGCTGCCCCTGCTGCATCAGCTTGCGCGTGACATTGTCGATCGCGGCGATGTGATCGGCATCGACCGCGTGGCGCAGCCCCAGCCCCCAGGCGAGCACGGCGGTGCCCAGCATCAGCGGTTGATCGTGGAACAGGCCCAGCGCCCACAGCCAGGCCAGGGCATTGGCCAGCAGCAACGCGGCCAAAAGAGCAGCGATACGCCGGCGCAGCAAGGGCACGGCCGAACGGGCCAGCAGACGGCGAAAAGGAAAGGAAACAGGCACGAGCGGAATACTCCGGCCAGAATGGCGACGGAGCCGGACGTGTGACGCCACGCGCACGCCACAAGGCGCCCACGCAGCCACACGCCGGCCAGGCGGCGTCGCTCTGACGGAATGAACCGTGCCGCGGCCATCCCCTGGACCAAGGCATGAGCGACCAAGCGCCGGCCGGTCTCCTGGCTTGCGGGTCAAGGCTTGATGCATGCCTTCCCAGGCCTCGCCCGTCTCGGCGTCCGGCCCAGTGGCTGCCCTCCCCGCCGATATCGGGGAAAGCGGTATGCATCGCGCTCGCCGCTTACAGTTGCAGGGACAGCCGCGGATTTGGGGCGCCATGGCCCCGCACCGCATTCCCGATTGAGCCCTTCCGGGCACCGGCGCGATCTTTGCCCAGCGGAAATCCCGCCAGGCCCGCCGGGCATAGCCAGCCGGCAGCGGCGGTGCAACGCCCACGCGATGGTGGCGCTGCGTTTTCGGTGGTTGCGAGCGACGGCGCGCTGGGCAATGATCGGCTCTGCCCGGCATCACCGCCGTCGCAGGAGGCCGCGCAGGATGATTCCAGCCGCACGCATCGCGCATCATCGACGGGCAGCGCACCTGGCCCCCGCCGTCGTCATCGTTGCCGCCATGCTGGCCGCGCGCCTACCGGTGGCGCAAAGCCACCCCGCGCTGTCCTTGTGGCTTTGCCTGTGGCTGGCCGCCGATAGCCTGCTGTTGTCACGTATCATCCGCGATGGCGCCGGCCGTCCCGACGCTCGAACCGTATGCGCGACGCTGGCAGGCGCCTGTTGCCTCGTTAGCATGGCCGCGCCGCCGACCCTGCGTGCCGCCTTGCTGGCCATGCCCGGCACGATGGTGGCCATGGCGCTGGCGCTGCTTGCCCACCTTGCTCTCGCCGGTCGGCAGGCGTTGGCTATCATGCGCCGGGGCGGCACGGCCGCGCGCTGGGAAAGCGTGGCCGCACAATTCCTGCCCCCTGCCCTGGTGCGCCTGGCCCGCGCGGAACTGGTGGTGCTGCACATGGCCCTGTTGCGCTGGGGAGGACCAGCCGACGTTCCACCCGGCGCCGGCGCCTTTGCCTATCACCGGCACCTTACGCCGATGGCGATAACGCTCCTGTCGCTCTCGGCCATCGAAGTGGCGGTCTATCACGTCTTTCTGGGCCACTGGAGCCGCCTGGCGGCCTTGGCAATGTTCGTCGTGAGCGACCTGGGGCTGGTCTACCTGGTGGGCGTGGTCAAATCGTTCCGCTTTCGCCCGATCCTGCTGGAGGCAGACAGCTTGCGCATTCGCGCCGGGCTGCTTCTCGACGTGGCAGTGCCGCTCAACCGTATCGAGAGCGTCAGCATGGCCATCGACGGCGCCGAAGTGCGCGATGCCGCCACGCTCAATGCGGCGCTGCTGGCCTGGCCAAACGTGATCGTGCATTTGCGCGCCCCGATCGATCATCATCGCCTGCTGCGCCGCCGCAGCATCAGACGCGTGGCGTTCCGCCTGGATGAGCCAGAGCCGTTCGTGCGCCTGTTGCAATGGCGGCTGGGCCAGCCCTGAACCGCGCCGCTCAATCTGCCGGTGGCAGGCGGCGGGCCGGGGCAAACGCCCATTGCAACGTGCGCGCCATGGCCATGGCGCCACCGCGCACGATCGGCGTCGCCGGCAGGGACAAGTGGCGCCCGTGCAGCGCCTGCGCCCAGCGCGGCATCAGGTCGACCGCCGCTTGGAACAGCAGGTGCTGGGCCGGAGCGGCGGCCAGCGACGGCGATGGCTGCGACAGCACCATGCGCGCGACCTGCCGTGTGCGCTGATCGGCATGCAGTTCAGGGCGAAACGCGGCGATCAGTGCCTCGGCCTGCGCGCGCGTTTCCGGCACCGGATCGGCGCCAAGCCGGCGCGCCACCACACCCGCCTCGCGCATATAGGTGTCCTAATCTGCGGTTGACATGCCGGGCTCGCCATAGGCGATCCACGCATCGAGAAAACCGATAGCCTCGCACACGTGCACCCAGGCCAGCAGGTGGGGGTCGCTGGCGCGATAGGGCGTGCCGTCGGCCAGGGTGCCTTGCACATATTCGTGCACTGCCTGCACCTTGTCGATCGCGGCATCCGCCTGCCCACGCTCGGCGTAAGTCGTCACGGCAATAAACCGCGCGGTGCGGCGCAGACGGCCCAGCATGTCGTTGCGGAAAGTGCTGTGGTCCCACACGCCAGCCAGCGCTGCCGGGTGCAGCATTTGCAGCAGCAGCGCGGTCACGCCCCCGATCATCATCGTGGTGACATCGCCATGCACCCGCCAGATCACCGAATCCGGCGCAAACAGCGCATCGTTCGAACGCACGATCGGGCTTTCGCCCTTGGCCCGATCATGGAACAACGCCTGCACCCGCCCGACAAGCAGTCGCCGCAGCGTTGCGGCAGGGCCAAGATCACGGGGTGAGGTCATGCCCAAGGGTTTGCCGCAAGGCCACGTGCAGCGCCAGCGCAAAGCCAATGCAAGGACACGGCCATGCGGGCAAAACACTGCGCGCCTGGCGACCGCGCCCCTGTAAGAGCGCCATTATCGCTGCTGAATATCAGGAAAAGTGGTAGCGGAGGAGGGACTCGAACCCCCGACACGCGGATTATGATTCCGCTGCTCTAACCGACTGAGCTACTCCGCCCCAGGTCCGCGCCGCGTCTGGCGACGCGCGGTAGGGCGGCCGATTAGGCGGCGCGGGCTGATCCGTCAACCTGCTTTTTTCCGGCGATCCCGATGTTCTCCACAGGCTTGCGCATGGCCGTTGTGCGCTCAGCCGGCCTTGGCAAGCGCCAGCTGTTCGGCCAGCGCGTCCAGAACCGCCAACCGCTGCTTCTTGAGCGCTTCCACATGCTGGTCGGAGCTGGGCGCAACCTCGCTCTCGATCCGGTGCACCGCATGGTTGAGCGTGTGATACTGCTCGACCAGGCGGTGCACATGCGCATTGCCGAGCTTGAGCGCGTGCAACAGCGCGGCATCGTCGGGAAAGGCATCCTTGAGATCACCGGGCACGTGGGTCATCGCTTGCTCCTGCAAAGGTGTTCGTGGCACGGCGATCATGCCGGCCTGGGCACGCCGCGCATTGCGCTCCATCAAACCGCCCTGGCGATGGATGTTCAGAGATATCCACAAAAACCCGGCAGCGCGTGCAAAACCCATTGCAATCCCGTGCGTGCAAAGCTAATCGCCCGCCAGCCCACACGGCAGGGCCGCTTTAGCTCAGTTGGTAGAGCATCGCATTCGTAATGCGGGGGTCACAGGTTCGAGTCCTGTAAGCGGCACCAGGGGCTTCTTCCCAAAACGTCTCAACGCATTGATTTGGCTAGATTTTCGGTCGATTTTGTCTTCCGGATGTTCTCGCTTTGTCCCAGGATTTCTCACCACTTTTCACCCCAAGTGGGGGCATTTCTGGGGGAAACGGGAGCCTAGCAAAAGGCGTTGCCCCCAAATGTCGCTTAAAGCTCTGCAAATAAACGGGTTTTCGGCTTCAAACTCCCCCTACCGCAAGCCCGACGAAAAAGGCCTCTATCTTGAGGTTCGACCCTCCGGCGCGAAGATCTGGTACTTCAAATATCGCCTTCACGGCGTCGAGAAGCGCCTGTCGCTGGGCCAATGGCCGGACGTCGGCCTGAAAGAGGCTCGCGCGCTGCGCGACAAGGCGCGCGATTTGATTCGCGATGGCGGCGATCCGGCCGTCGAGCGCCGCAAGAAGAAGATTGAGGCCCGCCTGCACGCCAGCAACACGTTCCGCGCCGTGGCCGAGGATTTCATCAGCGTGCGGCTGGAACGCAGCGGCAAGGCGCCCGCGACCATCACGAAGGCACACTGGTTCCTCTCCCACCTCGCCCATACTGTCGGGCACCTACCGATCGCCGACATCACGCCGCCGGACTTGCTGAACGTCCTGCGCAAGGTGGAAAGTGAAGGCAAGCGCGAGACCGCTCGTCGTACCCGCGCCTTCGCCAGTCGCGTATTCCGCCATGGCGCCGTGCTTGGGCTGTGCAAGAACGATCCCGCCGCCTTACTCGACGACGCTCTTGCCGCCCCCCTCGTCAAGCACCGTGCTGCCGTCCTCGAGCCGCGCAAGCTCGGCGTGCTACTGCGTGCCATCGATGAGTTTACCGGCACCGAAGTGGTCAAACTGGCCATGCAGATTCTGCCGCATGTCTTCCTGCGGCCGGGGGAATTGCGCTTTGGCAAATGGGATGAGATCGACTGGGAGGGTGCCGTCTGGCGCGTACCAGCCGAGCGCACCAAGCTTCGCCGGCCGCACTCCGTGCCACTTTCGCGCCAGTCGTTGGAAATGCTGGGTACCCTGCAGGAGCGCACCGGACAATTGCCCTACATGTTCCCCGGCCAGCGCAAGTTTACTGTGCCGATCTGTGAGAACGCAATCAACCTGGCGTTTCGCCGCATGGGCTTCGATCAGGATACCGTTACGGCCCACGGTTGGCGGGCTACAGCCAGCACGCTACTCAACGAAAGTGGGTTGTGGCATTTCGACGCGATCGAGCGGGCCTTGGCTCATGGGCATTCCAACGCTGTGCGCGGCACTTACGCCAGAGGGCAACACTGGGACGAACGCGTGAAGATGGCGCAGTGGTGGAGCGATTACCTGGACGGCCTGAAGCTATCCGCAGCGTAAGCGCGGCCGGGCAGCCGGTTAAAGGCTGCCCGGCTTACCGGAACAAGTCGACCAACTTACGTCGTTCACATCAGCCAATGCGAACGCCTGCTACGGACAAAAGCTGTCGATGGGGCGCCCTGAAGCTGACGGTCGGCAAAGCGCCCCAACTCGGGTCGTTCTCTGGCCTGCAACCGCTGCCCGATAGCAGCCGCCAGAATCTATCTCTATATACTGGTCCCAGAACTCTCAGCGTGGGTGTCACAGGCAATGCGGCTACAGGCTTGTTCAGGGGAACGCCCGAAAGAAATCGCTAGCCCTTGACACGCAGCCCGTACCCAGCGAATTCCGCGTTGCGTTGCGAGGTAGGGCCATCCGTATGTATCTGATCAAGAGTGTGGCAATTGAGGGGTTCTGGGGCACGTACGATTTCGATGTTCCGCTGGACCCGGAGGTTACCTTCTTCATCGGGCAGAATGGCACTGGGAAGACGACCTTTATAAATCTGCTCGCCGCCGCGCTTACTGCAGACTTCAGAACACTGGACAGGATGCCCTTTAAAAAGATATCGATTTCGCTTCTTCCGAAGCAAAAGGACGATAAACCGTCTATAACAGTCACAAGGTCTGTGAAAAAGGGTAGTCCGTTCGAACTAATCGACTATCATATCGTTCCTGGTGGGGGAAATCAAAAAGAAGTCCGCTTTTCTCTTGATGATACAGAAGAGCAAATGATGTTACGGCGCTTGCATCGTGACCCTCATTATTTTGAATACTATCACAGGTTTAAAACTGGACTTCTGCCAGTATTGCAAGATTTGGTAAAAGTGAACTGGCTTTCTATTCATAGAATGTCGCCGCAGGACCGGCCTAGGGATGATCGCACCTTCGAGTCGAGCATTGACCAGAAAATTGAAGCACTTTCCAACGACCTAGTTCGGTATTTTGCAACCCTTTCTAAGCAAAAAGATGACAAAATAAGAGTTTTTCAAGAGTATATTTTCGTTTCTTTGATCGAACACAGGAGCGACATTGATCCGTTCGATGCGAGTAGATTGGAGCTTGTTCCGCAGTATAGCGAAGCTTTGCAAAATATATTCAAAGAATTGCATGTGCAGGGAGAGACAGGGAGGCTGTTGGCAGGCTTTGCCGAACGAGCAGTCGAAAACAAGGCGAAGTTGGCGAAAGATCCCCGTAGCGGCTTGGATTTTGATGAAATAATATTTCGTATCGGCCTATATCGGATTGAAGAGGTAGTTAGAAAGTGGGAGAATTTGCAGGCACAGCTTAAAGAAATTTTCAAGCAGCGCGACAGATTCCAATCCATAGCGGACGATCTATTTCAGAGAAAACGCATGTCGTTTTCTGAGAGCAATGAAATGATCTTTACCTCACGCAGTGGTACGTCGTTGACGCCGCAAATGCTTTCGAGCGGCGAAAAACAATTGCTCATCCTTATGAGCGAAGCTTTGTTGCAAAGGGAAATGCCAGCGATTTTTATCGCTGACGAGCCCGAACTATCTCTCCACGTATTGTGGCAGGAACGTCTCGTAAGTAGCTTGCGAGCGCTCAATCCTAACGCTCAAATTGTCTCTGCGACTCATTCTCCTGATATTGTCGGGCCGTTGATCGACAAGGCGATTGACATGGAGTCGTTGGTGAAATGACATTTACCCGAACGGCCAGTGCCCTGTACGGAATTCACCGATTTTTTGGCGTTGACCTTGTAGTATTCTGCGAAGGCGGAGCCTCGCGCTCTTACTCAGATGCCGTGAAGCTAGAGATTGGTCAGAGTACTCTCGATACATTATACTGGAGCTCCCTATTTGGCATTATAAATTTAGATAAGAGTGCTCACTTTAAATCTATTGGAAGCAAATCGACTATCAATTTGATTTGCCAAGATGTAGAGAGACTCGGGATCAATACAGTCACTATTTGCCGCGATTCTGACTATGACCGCGCTCTAGGTGTGGCCCCACAAGGGGCTCGCGTAGCGTGGAGTATGGGGTATAGTTGGGAAAGTGACGTGGTTGCGATTGAAGTAGTCGAAGCGCTCGCCTTCACTTTGGTCGGAACAGGGCCCGACGGTACGGCCATCGCCAGTCAACTTCGCGCGCGGTTTGCACGGCTTGAAGCCGATTTGCGGCGTTGGACAGAAATCGACGCTAGTTTATGCAAACGTGGTTGCGGTGCACTGTTTGATCGCCAAAAACCACTGTCGTCGATAGACATGTCCGATCCACCCTCGCTCAGGGTGCTGGCTTTGACTGCGAGACTTGTAGAAGCGGGTTACAATCGAAAGCCTCGAAAGGTTCTGACTGTCTCATCTGGTGAGGCACTTTCAACCTGCTTCGGCAAGCTAGTCAGTCGCGCAATTTATCAAACGTTTGTTCGTGTAATCGCACAATTTGTCCAAGTTAGAATTGAATATGAGCTCTTTATGCGACTTGCGATTAGTGAGACTTTCCGGGCGTTGGATGCCGGACGCCTACCGAGATTTCAACAGCATATCGGTAGCCAAGTTCACGCTTTTACATAACGGGAATGGCCAATCACTTTCTGATCGACCATCCGGACGATGCTGCCATGCGAGGCCGATCGAGCGAACGCAATGTGTCGGGTTTTGGCGAAGAACTTGCCACTGAACACGCCTCGCGGGAGCGACCAATAAGTCCCAAAACTCCGCCTTGGCTTTTGAATGTAAAAGGGTGCGGCCTGAGCTATCTGTCGATGGTGAAGGCTAAAAGGTTCCCGCGCAACCTATTGAATTTTCCCATCTTGGTCGCAGTAGCAGTCGCGTGGCAGTTCAGCACGCCACGTCTGATCGGGTAGTGTGGAAGAAACCATCCTGCTTGATTTATCTTGATGGATCGCAATACTCGGCCGTCTCCCCCACCAACCAATCGCGGAAGGAGATCAACGCTGCTGTCGGTTCCCGACTACGTAATCGTGCGAGCCAGTAAGAGCCGGTCGAAACGGCCAGCGTAAACGGCTGGATTAGCCATCCACCCTGCAGTTCGGCCTCGAACATTTCCAGCGGTAGAATGGCGACCCCGAACCCGCGCATCGCGGCCTGTGCCATGAGGGCCGAGGAGTCGAACACCGGGCCGGACAGGCGCTGGTCAGGTAGACCTGCGGCGGCAAGCCAGGTTAGCCAGTCCTGACCGCGATAGGAGCGCAGGAGCGTCGTATCCCTGAGATCGGCCGGCGCGTGAAGATGCTCGGCGACCGCCGGCGAACAGAGCGGGGACAGGGACGCCTGCATCAGATGCGTCGCTTCGAGGCCCCGCCACGCACCGTCACCAAAGCAGATCGCGCAGTCGAGGCTTTCTCCTGCAACATCGACCCGGTTGTTGTTGGTCAGCAGTCGCAAGTCGACAAACGGATGCAGTTGTCTGAAGCGCTCCATGCGTGGCAGCAGCCAGCCCAGCGCGAAGGTGCCAACGGCACTGACGGTCAACACCTCCTGGCGCACCCCGCGATCGAAGCGATCGATCAACCCTGTCACTTGCTCGAAAGCCGCATTCAGCGTGGGGAAGAGCGCCAATCCCTCATCCGTGACGGCAAGCCCGCGCGACGTGCGGCGAAACAGCTTGACGCCCAACCGGTCCTCCAGAGCCTTCACCTGATGACTGACTGCACTTTGCGTCACGCCGAGCTCGTTGGCCGCGCTGGTGAACGACAAGTGCCGCGCGGCGCTCTCGAACGCGCGCAGGCCGTTGAGAGACACTGGCCAGGCGCCGCCATGAGAAATTCTCTTGTCCGACACGATTTATGATCCTTTGCTAGTCAAGCATCCTGCCAATATCATTTCCTTTATCGCGGACCGGCAGCGTTTCGCCATGAGATTTTATGCACCGTCGCGCGCCTGCCGAGCCGCTGTCGTTCAGGGTGTTGACGGAGACGGGCATGAGCCGATTGAACATCGTACGGCTTTTGGCGCTGGCAGGTGCCGTCTGTATTTGCGCAAGTTCGGCTATCGCGCAGCAAGGCAAGCAGACTTCGCCCCCCGATGGCGCCATCGACAAGGTCGAAATCTGGCAGGCTCCGGCAGGATCGCAGCAAATCAACATCTGGCCGGGCGCCGTTCCTGACGGAACTTTCCGGCCCCAGCCCGCCGAAACCGTCAGGACGTACCACGACGCTGCGGCAACTGGTGGTAAGTCACAGGTCGTAATGAACATCGCAGTTCCGACGATGACCATCATCTCGCCCAAGAAGCCGAGGACCAAGACGGCGGTCATTGTCTTTCCGGGGGGTGGCTTCCAGAAAGTCTTCGTCGGCATGGAGGGCACGGAGTTATGCGATTGGCTGACGGCCAAGGGCGTTACTTGCATCGTCTCCAAATACCGCGCGCCCGGTGGAAACGACTTCTACGATGCGGAGAAAGACCGCCAGATCACGCCGAAAATTCCCCGCGCCTTGCAGGACGCCCAGCGCACTATCCGCCTGGTGCGCTCAAAAGCCACGGAACTGGGTATCGATCCCCACCACATCGGCGTGCTGGGCATGTCTGCGGGCGGCTATCTGGTTGCGCAAACCAGCAACATCCTTGCGCCGACCTACCGCCCGATCGATGCCATCGACAGGATCAGCAGCCGACCGGACTTCGCTATCGCGCTCTATCCAGGGCATATTTGCAGAGATCACGGAGCGTTTGATCCAAAGCTGCCCGTGTCCAAAGCCGCGCCCCCGCAATTCATCGTCCAGGCCTGGGACGACGAGATCGATCCCGTCTGCAACAGCCTGATGTATGCGTCCGCACTCAATAAGGCCGGTGTCCCCACCGAATTGCACCTGTTCGCGCGTGGGGGACATGCTTTTGCTCTCCGCCATCCGAATGACCCGGTCGGCAAGTGGCCGGAACTGGTCGAGCTGTGGCTCAGGCAAATCAACATGCTTTAGCTCCGGCTCCACGACCAGCGCCTTCGCGGCACGGCGCTGGCACCCTGCCCGCCTCGCCATGGACAAAGGCTTTCGACCATGAACTTTACAAGACGATCCATTGCCTTGGGCATGCCGGCGCTGCCGTGCTGGCCCGCTCTCGCCCGGTGCGCCAGCGCCGATCCAATGGCCGAGTATGAACGCACGACCGGAGGGCGGATCGGCGTCCATGCCTTGAACGTCACGACCGGCCAGACACTTACATGGCGTGCGGACGAGCGCTTTATCATGTGCAGTTCCTACAAGGCATCGCTTGCGGCGTTCGTGCTGGCTCGGGTCGACCGCGGCGAAGAGAAGTTGGACGCTCTCGTGCCCTATACCGCGCAGGATACGCTCGGGTTGTGGGGGCCCATCGCAAAGGAAAACCTCGCCAAGGGCGCGATGACAGTCGCAGCGATGTGCAAGGCCGCTGTGGAAATCAGTGATGGGGTGTGTGCCAACATGCTGATGGCGCGGTCAGGTGGCCCCGCTGCGCTGACAGCGTTCCTGCGCTCCATTGGCGATACGAGGACGCGGGTCGACCATTTCGAGCCAGCGCTCGACCGAGTGCCGTCAGGCGGGCCTGATGACTCGACAACGCCGGCGGCGATGGCCAGCACGCTCCAGAAGGTGGTCTTGGGCGATGTGCTGGCAGCCCGATCGAAGGGGTTGCTCACGCGCTGGCTGATCGGCAATCAGACCAACCCCCGATTGCGCGGCGGGCTGCCCCAAAGCTGGCGGATCGCCAACAAGACTGGGCACAGTGGCCAGGATATGGCTGGCGACATTGCCGTCGCTTGGCCCCATCCTGAATTGCCGATCGTCATCGCGGTTTATACCCGTGGAGGAAGACCCACCGAGGCGCAGTTCGACAAGGCCTTTGCCGGCATCGGCAGACTTGTCGCATCCACACTGGTCTGACATCGCGCGGCACTCGGTGAGGCCGCGCTCAGACAGAATACCTGCGCGTGTCTCGCTAGCGAAGTCCGCAACAGGGCGCGCTCCTATCGCGCTTCGTCGACCTCGTAGAACATCGGGTTGCGCATCCATTCACGGATAGCGGATTCCCGCCAGCCGGTGCAGCGCATGGCGATGCGGACCTGCTTGGGAAACGTCCCCGCCTGGATTTTGCGATAGAGAGTAGCGCGGGTCAGGCCGGTGCGATCGAGCACGGCATTGAGACGCAGGATGCGGTCCGGGGGCTGGTCGGTCATGGCTTGGTCTTTCTGTGCTGTGGTTGGTTTCCTTGCTCCTTCGCTGTGAGATTTGCCGGTCTGTGGTCGGCGTCAAGAGTGCCAAAAACGGTGCCAAAGCACTGAATCTACGCCTGATCACGCCAGCACCGCCGATTGAACGCCAAGGTACGAAAAGAAATTTTGAGGGTCGTGCAGATTGTGTCTCAGGCCGTCTCGGTCTGACCGCGCTCTCCTTCCGCTGCGCTCCAGCCGAGCCGGCTGCGCCGTCTCGTCGGCAGTGCCGGTGCGATCGCTGACACCTGGCCCGGCCTCGCTGGCCGGTCCTGTCGGTCCGCCTGTGGCTCCCCTCCGATTGTCGCCGCGCTTTGGGTGCGCGGCGGCGTTTGCCTCGGCTCCAGGGTGACGGGGGGCGTCACGGCCCTGTAGCCCCGCCGCGACGGGGTGCAACCCGGCCCGCTGCGCGGGTCCGGGTGCTCCACGTTGTTGCGCCCTGCGGTGCACCCCGCCGCTGACAGCGGGGCTCTTGGTCCGCTCCTGCCGCCCCCCGCCACCCCGGCGCCGGGCCATGGCGGTTTAAGGAGCTTGAAGATCATGAGCACCGTGAACACGAGCGAACGCCAGTCCCTCTATTCCGAGGTGACCTACCGCATCATTGCCGAACTCGAAGCCGGGCGCCTGCCCTGGGTGCAGCCGTGGGACGCCAGCCGCTGTCCTTGCACGCTGCCCCACAATGCCGGTTCGGGCCGGACCTATTCCGGGATCAATGTTCTGATTCTCTGGACCGCTGCGATCGAGCAGGGCTTTTCCTCGCAGCGCTGGCTGACCTATCGCCAGGCCGAGGCCGCCGGGGGCCATGTCAGGCGCGGCGAGAAGGGCACGGTGGTCTGCTGTGCCGATCGCTTCACCCCGCGCGCGGAAGCCGCCAAGGCCAGGGACGAAGACCGCGAAGCGCGCACAGTGGCCTTTCTCAAGCGCTTTACCGTGTTCAACCTCGACCAGTGCGAGGGCTTGCCCGAGGACATGATTGCCCCGGTGGCGCCGATCGCGCCCGAGCTGGCGATTGCCGGCGCTGATCGCGTGATCCAGAACAGCGGGGTGACCTTCCGCATCGGCGGCGGGGAAGCGTTCTATTCGCCCACCCATGACGTGGTGCAGGTGCCGCCCCAGGCTGCCTTCCTCGAGCCGATCAACTGGTTTCGCACGGCCCTGCACGAACTGGGCCATGCTACCGGCCACAAGAGCCGGCTGGATCGTGACCAGACCGGAGAGTTCGGCTCTGCGTCCTATGCAAAAGAGGAACTTGTCGCGGAAATGGCCAGTGCCTTTGCTTGTGCCGCGCTGGGCATTGTTCCGACCGTGCGGCATTCCGACTACATCGGGGCCTGGCTCGAAGTGCTGTGCGCCGATGAGAAGGCGATTTTCCGCGCCGCCAGTGCGGCCAGCAAGGCGGCCGGCTTCCTCCTGGCCTGTGGGGAGGACCGGCCATGAACCGGCCTCTCCCGCCCGAATGGGGCTCGCCCGTTCTACCGACCCTGTCGCCACGCGCGTTCTGGCGGCGTGGCCAGCGTGGTCTGCGCCGGATGACCAAGCGGCAGCGGGCGATCTTCGCAGCCGTGCGCTTTGAGGGCGCCAGCTATGCCGAGCTGGCCCAGCGCTACGGCATCAGTGTCGAGGCGGTGCAGGCCGAGCTGGCCAAGGCCCTCTCCACGCTGACCCGCGCGGTCTATGGGCACTGGTGGCAGCGCTGGTGGCCGTGGTGAAAAATTCAGGCCGCCCGATGACTTGCCATCGGGCGGCCATCGCGACAGGGTGCCGATGTCATGCGCAGCGATCTCGACCATCTTCCCGCTAACAAGCAGCGCGAGCTGGAGCGCGTGGTGCAGATCGTCTTCGAGGAATTCGAGGACGCGCTGGCCCTGGCCTCGCACGAGTGGAAGAAGAAGGGCCGCATTCTCAAGGTCATTCTCTATGGCAGCTATGCGCGCGGCGGCTGGGTTGATGAGCCCCACACCGCCAAGGGCTACCAGTCGGACTATGACCTGCTGATCATCGTCAACGACAACCGCCTGACCGACCGGGTGAAGTACTGGGCCAAGGTCGATGACCGGTTGATGCGCGAGTACGGCATTGCCGGCACGATCAAGACGCCTGTCAATTTCATCGTCCACACCCTGCAGGAGGTGAACGACGGGCTGGCTCATGGGCGCTATTTCTTCATGGACGTGGCACGCGATGGCATCGCGCTTTACCAGAGCGACGACACCGAACTGCACCAGCCCAAGCCCAAGACGCCGCATGCGGCGCTGGCCATGGCGAAGGAGTATTTTGAGGAGTGGTTTCCTAGCGCGGCTGGCAGGTTAGACACCGCCAAATACACGTTGTCGCAGGGCAGGCTGAAAGAGTCTGCATTCGACATGCATCAAGCTACGGAATTCCTCTACCATTGCGTGCTGCTGGTCGTGACCTTCTACACGCCACACGTCCACAATCTGGCGTTTTTGCGTACCCAGGCCGAACGGCTGGACGTTCGTCTCGTCCACGTCTGGCCCAGCGACAACCGCAAGCAGCGGGCGATGTTCGAGAAGTTGAAGGAAGCCTACGTCAAGGCGCGCTATTCCAAGCACTACCGGATCACCGAAGAGGAACTGGCCTGGCTGGGCGAGCAGGTCGAGGAACTCGGCTGCGTCGTTCATGCCATCTGTTCCGAGCGCATCGCCCAGCTGGAAGCGACAGCGCGACAAGCGGGGTGAGGAATAACCGGCGTGTCGATCTCCATGGCCTAACGGCTTTAGCCCTTGTGGTCCGGGTCTGGGACAAAACGGCCGTTCGCGAGCCCGCCGGGAACGGCAGGTCCTAATCAAAGACCTGCCATTCCTGAAGCACTGTTATTCGATTCTCGGACTGCTCGCGACTGGCGGGTAGACGAATGTCAGATTCTTATCCAAAATGTGAGTATAGTTGCTATTCGTATGATGCATTTTATCAACCACGAGCGTTCCATCATGTTGTTTTACTGAAACCGCTCGTTATTAGAGTTCACATCGTCAACATTATCATGCCGGTCGCTTGCGAGTTTTTACTGAACGTCGCTTGACAGCAAGGCCCGTCAACTTCTGGTTTTCAGCCTGCACGCTTATCAGAAAGTCCCGATACACGGTGTTAACCTCCCATAGCACCTTCTGAAGGTCATTCCATCGCGGCTTAACGACGAACATTGGGTCATCATATGGGTCCAAATGGCGATATTTTTCATTTATACCGTCACTAGCACGAGCATTCAAAACGCCATTAAGGTAAAAGAATCGCCAGAGCTCAAAGACATCTGCCTCCTTTTGCTGACTTAGACTAATGCCATAGAGGCTTACGCTAAATCTTGTAAGAATAGATTTTAGATGATTAAGCGCTAGCTGAGATGACATCGTGAAGCCGCCTGAGTCGTACTCTACTGAAGCGAATGAACGCACAATCTCCAACGCTTGAGGGCACTCGCGCTTGACTTCCTTGGCGAACTCTTGCGCCACAGACTCAGAAAATGCGGGCATGACAGACTGAAAAACCTGCTCGTCAATGAGCGCCTTGCCTTCTCGTTTGGCTTTGTCGATGCACTCGCTTACCAACTGAATGGCGTCGCGTGGCCGCTCTCGTGAACGAACTGCTATCAAATCTGGCCACGAGCGCCATTCTTCACTATAAGGTGCACGCGCCGACCGACCTTCAAAAAAAACTTCGTAAGGGTCGCTGTGCATGTTTGATCCAATGGCGGCAAGGCTGACGCGACGAGAAACGATCGCTTCCACGTCCTTTCGTTGGGACTTCAATCTAACAATGAGCTGTTTGAAGTGATCTGTCTGATCACGCTGACCTGCGTCATCAACCTTGAGTCTTTCCCAAATTTCAGTGCGGAGGCTAACGATTGCCTTCAGTTCTGGGATTGATGTCGCAAGTCGCCTAACTGCAAGGATCAGAGCCCAGATTCGGTTTAAATGGGTCGGCTGATCGGGGCTCCCTATCTGATCAGTGTCATCTAGCAAAAGATAGAAAGACTTTGTGCCTAGGACCCGTCCAACAGCTTGTTCAAGCTCTGAGCGCGTCTGCGAGGTGAGGTGCGGAAAAGCTGCATTAAGGTCGATCTTGATGAGCGGCTTGGCAGCGGATGCGATGAATTTGCCCATCCTTCCAAAAAAATCCGGCGAGCGGGCGCCAACGTTCACTGCTTCTCGATAGAGGTCAGCCTGATCTCCGTCGAACCAACCCGTTCCATCCTCGGCAAGTTTTGTGGCGATCGCACTGACGAGGATGCTTTGGAAAATTCGTACCAAGTCGCCTGTTGATGCGCCACTCGGCAAGCCTGTTGTGTCGAAATCGACGGGTGTAAGTAGAATCGCCGGTATTTTTTGCTGCTGCGAAATACGCAGAGTAAAGTCGAGAATGGCGCTCTTCCCGCTCCCCTTTGGTCCAACCAATAGGTGGGGGTTTCCCGCCGGCGGAGCTATCGCATCTGAAAACTCATCGACGTAGACGAAGCACCGTTCCAATAACGCCTTCTCACCCTCTGCCGTACCGGCCCGAAACCACTCTTTCAGCTTCGTGAGATTGTCCGTCATAATGCCTTTGCGCCACCCACTGCTACGTCGCCTACCGCTTACACTGCTCGACCGGCGCGCTCCAGTAAGAAATATTGTCGGCTTTCGTGAGCAGGAAATTTGCGATTGAATGGCAAGATTGGGCGCGTCACCGAACGGCAGCTGTCAAACTTACGAAGGACCGGTTTCAGCGCAAGCCGTCATTGCGGCGCCCGCACCGGAACGGCTTGAGTTGGTCGCCAGCTGCCCCTCGGCAGAGCGGCTCACGTTATTACAATCGAAGCGCTGGCGTAGGACGCGATCTTCCCCCATCCCAGCGTTTCGTAGAGTGCCCGACCGTCGTCAGTGGCGACCAGCAATTCGACACTGTGGGGATCGCTTCTAGCCTCGTGCAGGGTCTGCATGAGGACATGACCCAAGCCTTTGCGGCGGTGCTCTGCCTCGGTCACAATTCGGTCGTAGACGAACACGCCATCGGTCTCGGTACCGTAGCCGCTGGCGGCCAAGATGCCGGTGGCTGTGACAATGCGGACCGACGTCACGGGGCCAGACTGCTCGACCGCGATAGCGTATCCGTCCGCGAGTTGTCGGCGCGGGATTATGCCATTCGCACGCATCACGTGGCTGGGCGCATGAATGGCCCAGTGTGCTGGCAGTGCGGCACGCAAGGCCTCCGATGGTTCACAGACCTTCAGGAACTGGCGCGGCTGATGGATCGTGCGGGCAAGCTCCTTGAGCCCATCACTGATGCACGGAAACACCCAGCGAACAGTCTCAGCTTCCGATCCGGTATCGACGCGGAGGCCGCCATGATCTGGCACTGGCATGGGCAACCCACGCGCCAGCGATCGCGCGGCGAGCCAAGCATGCAGCAGGTGCGGATCAAGGTCTTCGCTGTTCATCATGCCTCGCACGTCGAATTGTGCCTTTCGGGATAGCCATGCCGTGGAGGTCAGCCAGTCCGCTTGGTATTGTCGCTGGGCGTCAATCGGCTGCCTTGTTGACCTCATCAAGTGCATCGACGAGCATTGCTGCTAACGCCTCTTCTGCGCGGGCACGGGCCGCCGGATCCTTGGCGGCCAGATCGTTGCGAAGCCACTGCGGTGCGCGTTCGATGACGCCGAGAATGCGGGTCTTGGTCTTGTCGTCCATGCATGTCCCTATGGCGACGCGGCTGGCGCGGGGCAATGCGCTGGCGACGGGTTGTGGAACGCGTGTTGCCCGCTGCTCAGTCTTTGTCGTCGGCATCGGCAAATGCCCGCTGTCCCCGTCGCCTCCACAGCGTGAGTTGGTTGCCGGTCTCGTCGGTGCTCAGCTTCGCCGCTGCCTCGACCAGCAGCCCGAGGATCACGGCGCGATCATCATCGGTCAGTTCGACGAGGCCCGCTTTGGCAATCAGCCCGCCCAGCTCGATCAATTGTCGCGTCCGCTCGCGCCGCTTCACCTGCCAGGCCCTCGTGTCATGCCGCGCCTGTTGCAGGGCCAGGCGATGGTGGGCGCTGATCGTGCGGCGCTGCTGGTTGCGCGTTGTTGCCAGTGCCTGTGCCAGGCGCGCGTTCGACCCGCTCGCCAGAAAAGAACGCGGCGCCGCGTTTGCGCCATGCCTCCCGTCGTTGTGGATCGGTGATGCTGGCAATCGACAGCAACGCGCCGGCCAGCTCCTCAATGGGCATTGCATCGGCGCCAGTCGCTTCAACCAGTTCGCCAAGCTGGCTCTGCTTGCGTGCCTTGAGTTGCCTGGCCTTGGCGGTGAGAGCCTTGAGGTCCTCGTCATAGTTGCGGGGCTTGCGCATGGTGTTGGTTCCGTGACGGCGGTCTGTTGTGCCGCGAGGCCTCCCAGTTATCGGCCTTGACGATCAATGCCAATTCCCTGAAACCTCATGGGATTCCGCCGTCCCGAGAATGATGAAATCTTTTGAGGGCGCGCTTATACGTCGTGCTGACGTGCGCTTTTAGGCGTATCTGGTGTGTCGCCATGGCGATCTACCACTTCTCGGCCAAAGTTGTTTCGCGCGGTGGCGGCTCGAGCGCCGTGGCCGCGGCGGCCTATCGCTCGGCCGATCGACTCTATGATGAGCAGCTCGACCGGCACCACGATTTCTCCAACAAGACCGGCGTCGTGCACAGCGAAGTCATGCTGCCCGAGGGCGCGCCGGAAGAATGGCGCGACCGGGCGAAGCTGTGGAACGATGTCGAAGCGGTCGAAGTGCGCAAGGACGCGCAGCTCGCCCGCGAGATCGAGTTCGCCATTCCTCGCGAGATGAACCAGGCCGATGGCATCCAATTGGCGCGGGACTTTGTGCAGAAGGAGTTCGTCGACCGGGGCATGGTGGCCGATCTCAATGTGCACTGGGATGTCGGACCAGACGGCCTCGCCAAACCGCATGCCCATGTGATGTTGGGGATGCGCGAAATTGGCGAGAACGGCTTCGGCGCCAAGGTGCGCGAGTGGAACAGGACGGAGCTCTTGACCCGCTGGCGCGAAGCCTGGGCCGAGCACGTCAATGGTCGGCTGGCCCAGCTCGATATCGACGCACGGATCGATCACCGCAGCCTGGAGGCGCAGGGCATCGATCTCGAGCCGCAGAACAAGATCGGCCCGGCCGCCGCGCGCATGGCGCAGGAAGGCCTGGTGCGCGAACGGCTGGAAGAGCATTTTGCCATCGCCCGGAGCAATGGCGAGAAGATCCTCGAAAACCCCGGCATCGCGCTTGATGCCATCACCCACCAACAGGCGACTTTCACGTCGCGCGACCTTGCCACGTTCGTGCACCGGCACAGCGAAGGGAAAGATCAGTTCGACGCCGTGCTGGCGGCGGTGCGGGGCTCGCCCGATCTGGTCCGACTGGGACCTGACGGGCGCGGCGAAGAGCGCTTTACCTCGCGCGCCATGCTCGAGACCGAACAGCGGCTGGAGATGGCCACGGCGAGGCTCGACGCAGAACGCTACCATGGCGTGCCGGCGCGTCATCTGAATGCCGCGCTGGATCGCGCTGAAACGCGCGGCCTGGTGCTGTCGGTCGAGCAGCGCCATGCGCTCGCGCATGTCACCGGCGGTAGCGGTATTGCCAGCGTGATCGGCTATGCCGGCACCGGCAAGAGCGCGATGCTCGGTGTGGCGCGCGAGGCCTGGGAGAAAGCCGGCTACGATGTGCGTGGCATTGCGCTGTCCGGTATTGCCGCCGAGAATCTGGAAAACGGTTCGGGCATTGCCTCGCGCACCATTGCCAGTCTCGAGCACCAGTGGGCGCAGGGACGCGAGACCCTGAGGCCCAATTCCATCCTGGTGATCGACGAAGCCGGGATGATCGGCACGCGCCAGATGGAACGCGTGGTCAGCGAGGCAGAGAAGCAAGGCGCCAAGGTCGTGCTGGTTGGCGATCCGCAGCAGCTCCAGGCGATTGAAGCCGGCGCGGCCTTCCGCAGCATGGCCGAGCGGCATGGCGCTGTAGAGATCACCGAAGTGCGCCGGCAGGCCGAGGAGTGGCAGCGCGAGGCCACGCGGCAGCTGGCCACCGGCCGGACGGGCGAAGCCATCAAAGCCTATCATGCCGCCGGGATGGTGGTCGAATCACGTACCCGCGAATCGGCGCGCGATGCGCTGATCGGGCGCTGGGATGCCGATCGGCAGGCCCATCCCGAGGCCAGCCGGCTTATTCTCACCCATACCAATGCAGAATGCGATGAACTGAATGCGCAGGCCCGGGATCGCCTGCGCGATCATGGCACGCTGGGTGCCGATGTGGCGGTCGAGACCACCCGCGGCATGCGCTTGTTTGCCGAGCAGGACCGCATCATGTTCCTGCGCAACGAACGCGAACTGGGTGTGAAGAATGGCATGTTGGGCACCATCGAGCGGGTTGATCGCACCGGCATGGCGGTGCGGCTCGACGATGGCCGCGCCGTGGCGTTCGACCACAAGGACTATGCCGACCTCACCCATGGCTACGCGGCCACGGTGCACAAGGCGCAAGGGGCGACGCTTGACCGGGTGCATGTCCTGGCCACGCCAGGGCTCGATCGCCATGGCGCCTATGTCGCGCTCTCGCGACATCGCGATCATGTCGAGTTGCATTCCGCCAAGGCTGACTTTGCCGACCGCGAGCGGCTGGCCGCGCTGCTGTCGCGCGACCGGTCCAAGGACATGGCGCGGGATTATGCCGAACAGGAGCACGAACAGCGAGAACGCAAAGCCGAGCCGGCGCTACAGCCACCAGCCAACGCAGAGCAAACCGAACGCAAGGGTCGCTTTGCCGGGCTGCGGCTCAGCGTGCCCAGCTTTGCCAGGCCGCTTGCCCAGGATCAGCAGGCACAGCGCGATCCAACGAAACCGGCCCTGGCAGCCGCCCAGCAGATCCAGACCAGGCCCAGCCTCGAGCAGGCGGTCGAGCGCTATGCCCGCGCCACGGCGGAGATCGACCGCATGACCAGACAGCAGCTCCCCGCGCTCGAATACCAGAAGACCGCGCAGGCCCGCGCCGCCCAGGCGCTCGATGCCCTACCCGGCGGCAGCGCGCGCGATCTCGACACCGCCTTCCAGCGCAATCCGAGCCTCATGGTTGAGGCCTCCATCGGCCGCACCGCCAATGCCATCGGCGCCATGAAGCTCGAAGCCAAGCTTCGCGCCAATCCCGAATTGCGCGCCGAGCACTTCGTTCAGTCCTGGCAGCAGCTTCAGGACCAGCGTGGCCGTCTCACCGGCCCCAACAACCGCGAGGCGCGCGAGCAGGTGGAAAGCCAGATGCGCGCCATGGCCAAGGGCCTGGAGAAGGACCACGAACTGGGCAGTGCACTCAGCAAGCGTGGTAACCAGCTGATCGGCAAGCAATGGTCGCGGGAATGGTTGCCGGGCGTCAGTGGCCATGACATCAGCGAAGCGGCGAGGACCAGGTCGATCGCCCAGCAACTGACCCACTCGCTCGAGCGCGGGCGGGACCGGGGGATGGGGCTGTGACCAACAATTCCGCCAGCCGCGCGAACGCCCAGGCCGACCTCGACCGTCCGGAAGTGGCGTTCGAGGCGATGACCCACAAGCTTGCTGCCCTTGTTGCGGCTGTCGAAGGCTTTGCCGCCCGGCAGCAGGAACTGCACAGCCGCGATTACACCGAGGATCTGGCCCGCATCCATGCCTGCCAGGACGACGCGGCGGCCGCGCTCGAGACGCTGGCCAGCAGTCCCGCGCTGCAGCTGACGCCTGAGAGCATTGCCGGCCAGATCTATCATGCCACGGCCAGGGCCAGTGAAGTTGAACGACAGCACTTCGGCGCCGCGCGGATTGATCTGGATCGCACCGTCCTCACGATCAACGACATCGTGCAATCCATCCTGAGGGGGCTTCAGCAACTGCGCTGGCTGGGTGTCGCAGCGGCCATCGGCGTGATGACGGGCTTCCTGCTGGGTTGGATTGTTCCGGACTTCGTTGACCGGGCGGTGCCAGAAGGCTGGCATTGGCCGGAGGAGCGTGCCGCCAGCCTGCTCCAGCGCGATGGCTGGGCGGCTGGGGAGCGGATGCTGCAGGTGTCCGATCCGCAGAGGTGGCGGGCGTTGCGGGAAGCTGCCAGCGTTTGGGCGAGCAATGCCAAGGCGTTGGAGGACTGCCAGCGGCGTGCGGCGAAGGTCGGAAAGGGCGTGAGCTGCTCAATCACGGTGAGTGACTCTTAAACCACTGCCGCCTTTAGCTTGGTTTAGTCTCGAAATAAGTGAGGCTGGAAAATCCCTCGAGCCGACCCACAGAATTCAGAAACGTCAGCGATCCCAATTCCGGGGCCGTAAATCTACGACAGGCAACGTGAATTTATCCAACGGCGCTTGGCAAGAGCCTCCATTCAGCGGCAGGCATCCAGCTGCCGTCTGAAATGCCAATGTACCAGTCATTCCAACCATTTCTATGCGTCGAGGTGACAGCCCTGGAGGCGGCTGAGAACGAATAGTATTGTCCATCGACGCCGTCGATCACCAGCGCGCCATCCACAACCATACCTATGTAGTCCTTCCCCATGTAAGTGAAGCGGCACTGCGTACCGTTGGTGGGGAATGGCGTTGGGAGAACGGTCCAGCTTGCGCCCTCGCCCAACCCCGGAATTTCGGCGCGCTGCGGGGCAGTCCACAGCTTCGCTGCCACACCGAATAACGCCGCGCCGCGCTCTTCGATGGAAGCCTCGCTCCACGTTTCATAGGCCATGATTTCCCGGTTCAATGCCAAGGCAGTATTCGCCTTGATCGCCGCCAGCTTGTCCAAGAGCGGGCCATTCGAGATCGTCGCGTTCAGGGCCTGGGTCAGCAAAGTGAGGTTGCCGATGGCGTTCACGGCAGTCTCGCGGGCGCGGATCTGGCTGACAAGTTCGGGGCCATATTGGTCTTCGGTCAACCCGATCATTTCCGGAATCGGCCACGATGCCTGCCATTTTTGCGGCATGATATGCTCGATGGTCAGCGCCGACCGGATCACGATATCTTCGTTCAGCGATGTCCGCTTGGCCCGCTCAATAGCTTCGAAAATGTACCGCAGCCGGGGCTGCCGCGCAGACTTGTATTGTTCACGCATGATCCAGCTGTGCCGCCATTCGGCATCGTCCGGCCAACGATCCAGGTCTGCCGTCCGGCTCGACAAGTAGGCGATCAGTTCGTCAACCTTGTCACCCTCGCAATCGCGCAGCCGCGTCACCAGTCCCACGAAGAACCGGTTGTAATTCTTCGTCGTCAGGCCGCAAATGTCGCGCCGCAGGATATAGCTTTCCAGCACGGCGAAAGCCTCGGCCAGCCGCGCGGCAACGCTTGGCTCCGTCGCCAGATAGATGGCCAGCGGCATCGCGGTGGAAACATCGAAGGCATCCGCCATCTGGCCAAACCGCCCGACCGGATCGCCATCGCGTGGTGCAAACAGCCGATGCTCGACGGCCGCAGTCGCCGAAATCGACTCGAGTTCCTCTGCCACCGTCGCGAAGGGCGAGCGATTGAGGATCCACTTGCGGTAATCGGCAAACAGCCCCTCGATCGAAACAATATCCCCCACATGCATGGCGAGGTGGTCGGTCAGCATCCAGTCCAGCCGGGTGCGGGTCTGCCGCCCGCGCGAGGCCTGCTGCGTCCAGAACGCGCGATCAAGCGGC
The DNA here is from genome assembly GCF_003058045.1 of Novosphingobium sp. GV079. Taxonomy (NCBI): domain Bacteria; kingdom Pseudomonadati; phylum Pseudomonadota; class Alphaproteobacteria; order Sphingomonadales; family Sphingomonadaceae; genus Novosphingobium; species Novosphingobium sp. GV079. The sequence goes on from NZ_QBUE01000015.1 coordinate 77,819, forward strand.
AGCCAGTGCTTTTCATAGAGCTTGTCGATGGTGAGCGAGCCGGCGCTTTGGCCCAGGCCCTTGGCGCGCTGGAAGATGAAATTGCGCAGCAGGTCGGCAGGCGACAGCGGCACACCGCGGCTGTTGAGCGTTTCGAAGATGGTCTGCGGATCGTCCCCACCCTCCAGCTCGATGGATACGACGGCCAGCCCATCCTTCAGCGCCTCGAACAGAACCTGCAAGCGGGTTTCGTCAAAGGCACCGTTAACGGTGAGGTGCCGGATGATGCGGTTGCGGAACGAGCCATGCGCCGCCGTGGCCAGCTTGCCCACCAGTTCGTCCCCTTCGGCAAGGCCGGCGATGCCGGACAGATCGGCGGCCGGGTCGATCAGGTGGACGAAGGCACGGCGGTCGGTGATCGAGGGCCAGAGCTTGTAGCGCTCCTCGTCCGGGCGCTCCATCACCCCGTCGTTGAGCAGATACTTGGCGATTTCCTGCGCGTAGGGCGATCCATGCTCTGCCGCGACATCGCGCAAGGCGGCCAGCAGGAGCTGGAAGGTGGTGAGCCGCTGTTGGCCGTCGATGACCTCGAACGCCTGCACCTGCGCCCCATAGGTCTTGACCTGGTTGATCACGATCGCGCCCATGAAGTGCGGGATCAAGCTGGAGCGATCGGTCTCGATCCGGGCAACGGCGCGTTCGATGTCTTCCCACAGCAGACCAAGCTGCGGGTCGTCGCGCCAGGAATATTGCCGCTGATACAGCGGGATCAGGTAGCGGCGCTTGCCGTCGAACAGGCCGATGATCGAGCGGGTATAGGGCTTCATCTGGGCGTGATCCGATCAGGCAGGTTCGAGGGCATGGTGAAGCACGGCTCCCAGCAGGCGCGAGCGGGTTTGTTCGCCTGTGAGGAGGCTGGTTTCGAGTTCGTCGCACAGGGCCATCAGTTCATCGACCTTGGCGACGATGCGGTGCTGTTCGGCAAGCGGAGGCAAGGGGATCGGATAGGCCCGCACTGTGGACATATTGACTCTAGGCGCGGCACCGCCAGTTGTGCAGGCTTTCGCGATTGACGTGATAAAGGGCGAATTGAGGACTAATTCCAGAAAATCAGTGCGTGTTTCCGCACCAGCGCGAATGAGCATCAGTCGCTGTCCAAGGCAAAGCCGGATGCCCGGTGGAACTCGACAGGCAATTCCCAAGATGCCGCCTTCCCGGCTGTAGAGAATGTCCCCCGCGACCGGTTCCAACCTCTCGACGCGTTCGACATACTCTTCCAGACTTACGTAGCGAGGCGCTGACAAATCCAAAGCACCGGGACGAAGCTGGTTCGTCCGGATGCAGATTTCGCCCTCCTCCTTCCATTTCGGCGTCGTGTGCGGGCAATCAACAATGTTTTCCGACAGTTGCGCCAGTGGCGCGACCTGCCATCCACTCGGCAACACAATCGTTTTGCTGAATTCTGCGAACACCGCTGGATCAATGCCGCTGGCGGCGGAAAATTGCCGAAGCGGCGGCACTTCTGAGATTATGTCAGATGCATTCTGCTCCACCAGTTTGCCGCGCACGGCGAGGTTGAGGATGGTTTGGCGCAGTTGTTTGATCTGGTCGGCGCGGGTGGTGAGTGGGGCGAGGTTGGCCAGTGCGAAGCGGGCGTCTTCACCGAAGGTTTCGGGATCGGGGGTGTTGAGTTTGGTCAAGGTGGACAGCGTGAAAGTGTCGCGCGCTGCCTCGCGCTCTGCCCGCGCCGCCTCAAGCTGATCGCACAGTGCCATCAACTCATCGACTTTGGCGACGATGCGGCGCTGCTCAGCAAGCGGTGGCAGCGGAATGAGGATGTTTGAAAGGGATTGCCTGTTCAGGGTGGCCCCTTTGATTGCCCCTTTTGTGTCACCTGCCCTCGCCAGCTCAGGAAGTGACATGAACAGATACCCATCCAAAGCGCTAACGTGGGGATGGATCGATATGATGGCCTCGTTATGGAACGCGGGCACACCTAGGCGGGCAATCTTGCCGATGGTAAGCTTAAAACTCATCACTATAGTGCCGACCGGTTCGGGTTCGGACTTAAAAATGTTTTTCTGAGCAATCTCGCTTACAGTTTCCTTTGTCTGCTCGATTGTGCCGCCATCTTCCATGTCGGCAATGCTCACCCAAGCATGATCGCCTGTATTCCAGTATGACAAATCATTCCGCGCAGGGGTGCGCCCTGCATAGAATTCAACGATTTCAGCAAATCTGACCCACAGCCAACCGCACGGCAGTCTATAAGGCATGTGTTGAGGCTCTACTGCAGGAAGCTCGGTTCTCGTCCTGATCGTCCCCGCCTTGACCAACCGTGCTCTCTCGGCGGCAATCCGCTTCAACAGTTCCGACGCCGGTTCGTCAGACGCATCTTGCTCCACCAGCTTACCGCGCACGGCAAGGTCCAGCACGAACCGCCGCAACCGGACGATGGCATCGGGCGCGTCGGCAATGCGCGCATAGTGGTCCAGCAATAGCGCGGCGTTCATCGGGCCAGCGCCTCGGCCAGAATAGCCTTAAGCTGGTCGCGCAGGTCCGTCGTTTTCGCCTCGGCCTGATCCAGTGCAGCCAGCAGTTCGGCGGGATCGCCATGATCGGCTTCGACGCTATGCGGGTTCTTGAAATCGAGATTATAGCCGCGCGACTTCACCTCATCGAGGCTGACCTTCCATGCCTGCGGGCTTTCCTCGCGGCCCTTGCGCTCCGCGCCGCCCCACCATTCCACGCATGAGGCGAAATGCTCGACGCGGATTGGCCTCGTCATCGAATATGCCTTTTGCCCCTCCGGCACCTGATGTTCGTAGAACCAGATGTCCTTGGTCGGCTCGCCCTTTTCAAAGAAAAGCAGGTTGGTGCCGATGGAGGCGTAGGGCTTGAACACGGAGTTGGGCAGGCGCACGATGGTGTGGAGGTTGCACTCTTCGAGCAGCGCCTCCTTCAACCGGGTTTTCACGCCTTCGCCAAACAGGCTGCCATCCGGCAAGACGATGGCCGCCACGCCGCCCTTGCGCAGCAGGCGGATAAACAGGGCCAGGAACAGGTCTGCCGTCTCGCGCGTGCGGAAATGCTGGGGGAAGTTGCTTTCGATGCCATCCTCTTCCTTGCCACCGAAGGGCGGGTTGGTAAGGATCACATCGACGCGGTCTTTCTTCTCCCACGCAATGTAGGGCCGGGCCAGGGTGTTGTCGTGGCGCACGAAGCTGGGATCTTCGATGCCGTGCAGCAGCATATTGGTGACGCAGAGCATGTGCGGCAGCGGCTTCTTTTCCACCGCGCGCAAGGAGGCCTGCATCAGCGCCTCGTCCTCGGGCCGCTTCACATAGCGCTCGCGCATGTGCTTCATCGCGCAGGTGAGGAAGCCGCCCGTGCCGCAGGAGGGGTCGAAGATGATCTCGCCAGGCTTGGGGTCAATGCGGTCCACCATGAACGCGGTGACGGCGCGGGGGGTATAGTATTCCCCGGCGTTGCCAGCCGATTGCAGGTCGTTGAGCAGTTGCTCGTAAACGTCGCCGAAGTGCTGGCGCTCTGACAGGTTGTTGAAGTCGATGCCGTTGATCTTGTTGACCACCTGTCGCAGCAGTTGGCCGGATTTCATGTAGTTGTAGGCGTCCTCGAACACGTCGCGCACCACGCGGCGCCGATTGCTCAATGGGTCGCCGGGCTGGCCGCTGGGCTTCAAGCCCTTCATCGCCGGGAACAACTGCTCGTTGATGAAGGCGAGCAGCGCATCGCCGGTCAGCCCTTCGGGGTCGGCGGCCCAGTTGCGCCACTGGAACTGCGCAGGAATTGGAGACTGGTAGGCGTTGCGCGTGAGTTCGAGATCCAGATCCTGATCGTCGATGATCTTCAGGAAAAACAGCCAGCAAAGCTGGCTGATACGCTGGGCATCGCCGTCGACGCCGCTGTCCTTGCGCATAATGTCTTGAATGGATTTGACCAAAGTCCGAACCGACATAAATTCAAGCAACTTCCTGATAAAGTTCGTTTTGTAACGCGTGTACCGCCTCTTCGAAGCCAGCCTTGCCGCCAAACGCCGTGATCAGCTGGACGGGGGTGCCAAGCGTGTTCAGCGGCGGGATACGCAGCACGTTGGTGTCGTCAAGATTGAGCACGCCGTCGTCGGCATACTTATCCAGCAATGCGCGCAGCACCGTGCGGGCCTGGTCGCCATATCGAGCGAAAACGTCGCGCTTTTGCACATTGTCGGCGCGCTCGCGCCGGGTCAGCGGCTTGCGATCGAAGGCGATGTGGCAAATCAGGTCAAACGGATCGAGGTCCTTGCCCAGTTCGTCGGCAATGACATCGAGCGCCAGGCCTTCGGCGGCGAGTTCATCGACCAGGGCCTGCTTGCGCTCAGTGCAGTTCCAGCGGGTGAGGAAATCGTCCAGGCTGGCGAAGTGCTTGCGCAAAGCCTTCTTGGTGTAGTCGCGCAAGGATTCGGTGACGAGCTTGCCGCTTTCGTCAAGGTATTCCACGCGCTCGGCCACGATCTGGACGGACACACCATCGACATAGGTTTTCCCGCGCCGGCCGCCGTCATCGTTGATGGTGATGTCAGGCGGCTCGCCGCCGTCGATGATGGTTTCCTCATCGTCAGGGGCGCCCGTCTGATCGTCAGGTGCGTGATCGTCGTCGGGATCTGCGGTGGTGCCATCATCGGGCGGTGACATGGGATCATCCTCGCCCGGCTCGTAAATCTGCACGGGTTCGCCGTCAAAATCCGGATCGGCGAAATGGTTGGTGGCGCCCCGGAAATCCATCAAGGTGAAGAAGAACTTGCGCGTATCCTCGTGTACCCGGGTGCCGCGTCCCACGATCTGCTTGAACTCGGTCATCGAGCCCACTTCCCGATCCAGCACGATCAGGCGGCAGGTCTGGGCATCAACGCCTGTGGATAGCAGGCGTGATGTCGTGACGAGCACCGGATAGCGACTTTCCGGATCGATGAAGTTGCCGAGTTGCGCCTGTCCCTCGGGATCGTTGCCGGTAATGCGCATGACATAGCGCGAACTCTCGGCCACAAGGTCGGCATTCTCGTTGATCAGGGCCTGCCGCATGCGGGCGGCGTGTTCCTGATCGACGCAGAACACGATGGTTTTCTGATAGCGGTCACCGCTTTCCTTGAGAAACTCCGAGACCTTGCGTGCTACCAGCTTGGTGCGGTCATCCAGCACCAGCGTCCGATCGAAATCGCGGACGTTGTAGATGCGGTCCTCGACTTCGTTGCCGTCGCGGTCCAGTTGGCCTTTCTCGGGGCGATAGCCCTGGATGTCGCGGTCAACGTGAACCTTGATCACCTTGTAGGGCGCGAGGAAGCCGTCACGGATGCCCTGTTTCAGGGAATAGCTGAAAACCGGCTGGCCAAAATAATGGATATTGGAAGCGTACGTGGTTTCCTTGGGGGTGGCGGTGAGGCCGATCTGCGTCGCTTCCGAAAAGTGCTCCAGGATTTCGCGCCAAGCACTGTCTTCGGCAGCGCTGCCGCGGTGGCATTCGTCGATAACGATAAGGTCGAAAAAGCCGGGCGAGAACTCCTTGAACAGCTTTTGTCGCTCCTCCGGCCCGGTGATCGCCTGATAGAGGCCAAGGTAAATCTCGTAGGCCGTGTCGATGCGGCGCTTTTTATCAGACCTTTTCTTGTCGACTGTAACCGCCGTCGTCAGGTCGATCTTGCTACCGTCCTCGCGTTCGATGGTTTTGGCATGGGTCGAAAGCTTGGCCATGGCCGGCCCAAACGGCCGAAAATCATTCACCATGGTCTGGTCGACCAGCACGTTGCGGTCGGCAAGGAACAGAATGCGCTTCTTGTGTCCGCCCTTCCACAGGCGCCAGATAATCTGGAATGCGGTATAGGTCTTGCCCGTCCCCGTCGCCATCACGAGCAAAATTCGGTTCTGACCGGTGGCAATGGCCTCTATTGTCGAATTGACGGCGTTGACCTGATAATAGCGCGGCTGCTTGCCGCTGCCATCGTCGTAGCAATCCTCGAGTACGATCTCCTCGCCTTGCGGCGTCAGGCCCTTCCAGGCCGCATAGCGGCGCCACAGGTTCTCTGGTGATGGGAAGCCATCGAGAGGCAACGTGGTTTCTACAGTCTCGTCCCGGCCGGTGCGGTCGTGGAATACGAAGCCGTCGCCGTTCGATGAAAAGACGAAAGGGATATCCAATGTTTCGGCATATTCCAGAGCCTGTTGCATTCCGGCGCCGATCGGCTGCGTATTGTCCTTCGCTTCAATCAGGGCGAGCGGAATATTAGGCTTGTAGTAAAGAATATAATCGGCGCGCTTCCCTTTGCCACGCGCCACCAGCTTGCCGCGAACGATGATGCGCCCTTTGGTAAAGCTGACCTCTTCCCGGATTTGCATCATCTCGTCCCAACCTGCCGATTTGATGGCAGGCGTGATGAATTTGGTGCAAATGTCGCGTTCGCTAAGCGCTTGTTTGTCGAGCATTCGGTCCATCCAGTTTCGTGGACCTTACGGTGCAGGCTTTGCCGACGCCAGCAAGATTCGGAAATCTCTCAATTGCCCGCCATGCCAACCTACCGGTCCGGTGGCTACAACAAGCGAGTGCCCGCCCATGGTTGAGCGGCGCCCTCGGCTACGAGTTCGCGATGTGGCGGGGCTAACGCTGCCAAGGCGCGACAAGGTTGCTCTGGGTGCCCCAATTCCCGCATCACTCCGGCCAGCATTTCCGAGCAGTTTGAGCCCTGCACGTTTTTGTCTGCGCAAAGCGCCGACAGCAGTGTAAGAACCAGACCACGCGAAAGGGTCATTAACCTAGAATTGGCTTCAAAAACGCCCCCTTACAAAGGCAAAAGTTGCGTCTTGTGGGGAATTGGCGTATGGTCCTTTTGAAAGTTTAGCCAATTCATAGCGTTATTGGACAAAAACTGGTCCTGTAAGCGCACCACGGGTTTCTTCCCAGAAAACTTCAATGCATTGATTTGGCCATATTTTCGGGCGATTTTGTCTTCCGGATGCTCTCGCTTTGCGCCAGAATTTCGCACCACGGTTTACGCCAGGTTGGGGCATTTCCGGGGAAAACGGGAGCCTAGCAAAAGGCGTTGCCGCCAAATAGGCACGTTTGCTGCTGTGGCTGCCGTCAGGAGAAGTTCTTGAGATCCGGCCACATCTCGGTCAGCGATGGCTGCACGTTTTCGCACAGGGCGATCACCTTACCGTTTTCATATGCCATGGCATAGCGCGACCAGGTTTGGCCGAGCAGCGTGACCTTGCGGCAATAGGGCTGCATGGCGGCCAGGTCATCCTGCACCGACAGCACGTGGATGGGATGCTGTCCGCGCAGGCCCCAGAGGTAATACTGGTTGTGCCCGCTCAACGCTGGCGGCAGGTCGTGGCCGTAGAGATCGAGCGCGGCCGCTTCGCCATAGTTGTCCACCTTGATGGCCGTGACCGCGCGCTCCGGCGCCGGGATGCGGGCCCAGGCTGCATCGACCTGCCGCGCGAAATCGCGCCAGCCCAACTGGTCTGCCATGCTCTGTGGCAAGGCTGTGCCGGCAAAGCTGCGCTCTTGCTGCTGCGGCGCCAGCCCGGTTGCCCGCACATAGCGTTCCAACGCGGCTGGTGACAGGATCGGCAGGGCGACCGGCGCGGCCAGGGCGGCGACAATGACGGCTGCTACGGCGATCGCCGCCACACCCACTTTGACCGGCATGCTTTTAACCCAGGGTGCCAGCGCCGTCGCGCCGATCACGAACAAGGTGGGGTAGAGCGGCGCCAGATAATAGTCCTTGCCGTGACCAAGGCGCACGATGACGATCACCACGACGGCGCCGATCACCAGGAAACGAAGATCGGCCAGGCGCCTTGCCAGGAACGGCGCCGCCAGGCCCGCCATCCACAGCGGCGCGAACGCCGGGTTCATCACCAGCACCTGGTTGACGAGGAACGGCATGGCATCGACCGCCGCGTTCTTGCCCTTGGCCGCTGCTGCCAATTCCAGGAACGGAAAGCCGTGGGCATATTGCCAGAGGAAAGACGGCACCGCGATGATGGCGGCAATCGCCACGCCGCCCCACAAGGCCGGCCGCCGCAGCAGCACGCGGCCCGGCGTGACGAGCAGGCCGGCGGTCAGGCCGACCATCCAGAACAGCATGGCATACTTGATCTCGAGCGTGAGCCCGACCAGCAGCCCCGCCCCCAGCAACGCGCGATCATCCCCCTCGCGACCGGCTTTGACCAGCAGATAGGCAAGCGCCGTCCAGGCCAGCGGCTCGAACGCGGAGGTGTTGAGCGTGGCAACGATGCCCATGAGCATGGGCGCGAGGGCGCAGGCCAGGCCGGCCATCGCTTGTGCCAGCCTCCCCCCGCCCAGCAGCCGCGCGAAGCGCATCGCCAGCCATACCAGCGCCCCGCCCGCCAGCGCCGTCGGCACACGCAAGCCAAAGGCGCCCCATCCCAGCTTGAACAGGCCAGCGGCGAGCAAGGGCACGCCGGGCGGCTGATCGACATAGCCGAACGCCGGGTGCTGCCCGCAGACGATGAAGTAGAGTTCGTCGCGGAACAGGTCGTACCGCCCGGCAAACAGCAGGTGGAATGCAGCAACGGCAAGGCCCGCGACCAGCGCCAGGCGCTGGTCCGGGCACTTGGCGCTGGAAACAGGCACGGTCATCGATCCATTCCTGCGGGCATCAGTTCGAGGGCTCGCCCACGTCGATGCGGTTTCCATCCGGATCGGCGAACACGAAGGCGCGCTGGCCATAGTCCTTGTCGGCCAGGCGTTTGATGATCCGCACGCCTTTGCTTTCGCAGATGGCATAAAGTGCCGCCACGTCGCTGACGTAGATATGCATGACGTTGGTGGTCGACGGCTTGTGACCGGGCGTGCGGCTCAGGTGAATTTCCGCGCGCCCCTTCTTGAGGACCATGAAGCCGACCGGAGACCCGTTCTCGAATATTTTCTCAAAGCCGAGCACGCCCACGTAAAAGTCGTGCGCGGCGTGAATGTCCCGCACGCTGATTCCGGGTGCGGCGCGTCCGAACGTGATGTCTGCGATTCCAGGTTCCGCCATCGTCTTGTCCTTGCCAGGCAGGGGCGGCGGTGCGCGTGCCGATTGCGGAGCGGTGTCCTTGGCGCGGTGTTGAACACCGGCCGATTATCCATGTCAACCAATGGGCTGATCGGCCGGGCAAAGCTGCCGGCGGTCGGGCATGGCTGCCACGGCACCGCGAGTCCGCCAGGTGGCCATGGCATCGTCCATCAAGCCGCGACTGTACAATCGTACGGTTTTTCGCTACGCCGCGTGCGGGACCGGAAAAACCGGCAGGCCGGGAGAGAGGATTGGCTATGCGTATCGGCACCGAATCGGGACTTACAGCCGCAGACACTCACGGCATTCTGCTGCGGCCGGAACACGAGGTCTTGCAGTCGAGCGACTCGCTGGAATGGCAGTCGTTCTATGCCTCGCACCAGCGCGAGGCCCCCTATGCCGACACGTTCGGCGGAAATGACCATCATCTCATCATCGTGCATCTCAATGGCCCGGTGCGCATCCGGCGCGAACTGAGCGGCGAACGGCGCGAGGCGCGGATCGGCACCGGTGGGCTGTTTATCCTGCCGGCGCAGCGCGACTTCGGCGTGGCGCTCATGTCACCGCTGGAGACGGTGCACCTCTACGTCCATCGCAAGCTGATCGCGGCGACAGTGCGCGAACTGTGCGACGACGCGCTGGAATCGGTGGAGTTCCTGCCGCGCATGGGAGAGCACGATCCGCTGCTCGAACAACTGGCGCGGCTGGCCTGCACGATGATCAAGGAGCGGCAATCCGATCTGTTTGCCGACAGCGTCGCCCGCCTCATCGCCGCGCAACTGGTTCGCCATCATGCTCTGGCAAAACGGGTGGAACTGCCGCGGATCACCGGGCTCCAGCCGAGCCAGATCGCCCGGGTGCGCGCTCTGGTTGCAGAGAAGATGGAAGCGCCGATCAGCGTGGACGATCTTGCCCGTGCGGCCAATTTGAGCCCGATCCATTTCGCGCGCCAGTTCAAGCGCTCAACCGGGCGGGCGCCCTATCAGTACATCATCGAGCAGCGGGTGGAGCGTGCGCGCGACCTGCTGCGCGGCGATCTACCGATTGCCGAGATCGCCGTGCGGTGCGGCTTCACGCACCAGGAACACCTTACCCGGATCTTTGGCCGGACGACGGGCGTTACCCCGGCCGCCTATCGCCGTTCGCTTCGCTGAGCGGTGGCCACTGGGCCCCGGGACGCCCATCCCGGGGCTCAGCACCGCCATCAATACTTGATCGCGAAGCGGAAGCCATAGAGGCGCGGTGCGCCGGGCGAACCGGCGAACAAGTTGGCATTGGCGTTATAGACGATATCGCCCCACGGACGCTGGTTGCCGATGTTGTTGACGAACAGTGTCGCCGACCATTTATCGTCTTCGCCCGAATACGTGGCCGAGGCCTGGCCGGTCCAATAGGCCGCCTGCTGTTCGATATCGAGCAGTTCGAACCCGACATAGCTGGACGACTGGTAGCGGGCGTCACCTTGCAGCACGATCTTCGCGGTGCCGATGGGAATGGTCTGGCGCACGCCGAAGTTCATCGTCCATTCCGGCGAACGCAACGCGCGCAGGCCCGAACAATCCACCACCGAGGAGGCAGAGCCCGGCGCCGGGGCCGTCACCGCGCAGCGGGTAGGCGGCGGCGCGGGCGTCGAATAGCGGAAATCGGTGTATTTCGCATTGAGATACTGGATGTTGGCAGTGAGCAGCGTGTTGCGCGCAGCCAGGAACTGTGCCTCTCCCTCGGCGCCATAGTTGCGCGAGTTGCCGATGTTTTCGGTAAAGAAGGCCGAAGCACCGTTCGAATCGACGCCAAGATGGGCGATCTGCTGGTTCTTGTAGCGCCAATAGAAGGCTTCGAGATTGAGCTGGAGGCGATTATCGAAAAAGCGGTTCTTTGATCCGATCGTGTAGGCCTGGATCGTTTCGGGGCGGTATTGCTGCCGGGTGGGATCGACGGCGAAGGAGAACCCGCCACCGCGATAGCCGGTTTCGACCGAGGCATAGAGCAGCGAGTGCGGACCCACGTCATATTCCGCACCGGCCCGCCAGGTTGCGCGGCTGTTCTTCTGCTCCATGTTGAGCACCGCGCGGTTGTTGCCCAGGATGCTGGTGGGCGCGGACGGATCAGCATAGATGCTGCTGAATGCCGGAACCGGGCTTGGCAGCGGGCCCACCAGGCCAAGGCTGGAGATCAGCCCGGCCGGGGTCTGCGTATAGGGCAACACCAGGCCACCCGGGCAGCTGGCCGCAACACAGACCGCCACCAGCGTCTGCGACGCGCCGTCGACGGTCTTGCGATCGCTGGTATAGCGCAGCCCGCCGCTCAGGCGGAACCTGTCGGTAAAGGCCAGCGTCACCCGGCCGAACGCGGCATAGGATGTCGTATCGAGCGCGCCACCCAGATAGTTGGTCAGCGTTTGCTGGGCGAACACGTCGGCGGTTTGCGATTCCTCGCGATAGTAGAACGCGCCGAGCAGGTAGCGGAAGAAGCCGGTATCGGGCGAAGCGAAGCGCGCTTCCACGCTCTTCTGGGTGGTCTTCTCGTCGAACAGGCTGATGAACGAGGTAACCGCGTTAAGCGCGTGCACATCGGCACGGCGATAAGCGGGAATCACGGTCAGCGTGCCGGCAGCGGTAGTCCAGCTCAGCTCGGCATTGACGCCCCAGAACGTGCTGTTCTGCCCTGGATAGGGGGCGAGCGGCTGAAGCGTGCGACCGATCTGGAAGCTGACCTGCTGCGGGAACAGCGCCTGCACCTGCGGATCGTACAACCCGGTGCCGCGATCGGTGGGTGCCGGCGTGATTGCCTCGGTCACAGGATTGCGCACGCCAACCAGGGCCGCGCTGCCACCCACGCCGCCAGCCTTGTAATAATCGGCAGCGATGCGGATCGAGAAATCGCTCGTCGGGCGGAACAGCAATTGGGCACGGGCACCCTTGCCGTCCTCGTCATTGGTACCATCGCTCAAATAGCCATCATGCTTGCTGTAGATGCCGGCAATACGCAGCGCGGCCTTGTCAGACAGCACCAGATTGACATCGCCTTGCAGCACCACCGTGTTGTAGTTGCCGAGCGTGGCGGAGAAATCGCCGGAATTGCCGTCCAGTTTCGGGCGCGCCGGCAAGATGTTGATCGCGCCACCGGTGGCGTTGCGGCCATAGAGCGTGCCCTGCGGGCCCTTGAGCACTTCGACCCGTTCGACATCGTAGAACACGCCGGTGGTAGCGCTCGGCCGGCCGACATAAACGCCGTCATAGTTGAACGCGATCGCCGGATCGCTGAACGAATTGACCGCGAACGTGCCCACGCCGCGCAAGTAGAACAGGTTGGACGAGCCGCTGGAGGCGACCTGCAAGGCGGGCACCAGCGTCGTCAGCTGCGAGGACTGGGTGACATTGAGCCGGGCAAGTGCGTCAGACGATACCACGCTGACCGCGATCGCGGCGCGCTGGAGGTTTTCCGAGCGACGTTGCGCGGTAACCACGATGTCCTTGAGGCCTTGCTCGCTCGCGTCGCTCTGCGCGCCGCTGGCGGCCTCTGCGGGCTCCGCAGCAGGCGCCTGGGGCGCGGCGGCCGATGCGGTCTGCGCGGCAGCGGGCATCGCGCACAGCGCGAGCGCCAACGGTGCAGTCGACAGGAAATAGCGTGGGTTCAAGGCATCCTCCCATTTGCGTTGTTTGCTGTGTCCCTTGCGCTGGCTGGTCCGGCGCAGGGCACATGCGGTTGATGCTGGTCTAGGCAGGCCCTTTGCCGGAATCCTGCATGATGCAGCACGGCCGATGCATGAAAACGGCACGCGCAGTTCCCCGGTCGTTTCCGTGCAGGCAAATGCCCGGAACATGCAGGAACTTCCCTGTCGTCGGGGAGAATGCCAAGGATGGCGCAAAGACCGGGCCGCAGCGCATGCTGCAGAGCGCGGGATGGTTAGGAGAGATGCGAGTGAATAACGACCAGGCCGTGGCAACCGATCTTCCCCGCGGTGCATATCTGATCCGCGGCGCCCGCATCCTCACCATGGACCCCGCAATAGGCGACCTTGCCCGCGGCGATGTGCTGGTGCGCGGCGGCGCCATTGTCGCCGTGGCCGAGGAGTTGCCAGCCGACGATGCCGAAGTGATCGATGCTGCCGGCATGATCCTGATGCCCGGCTTCATCGAGACGCACTGGCACATGTGGAACAGCATCTGGCGCGGTTTGTCGCATGATGCGCCCGGCTATTTCGCGCTGCACCGCCTTGCCGGGAGCTACAACGCCGAGGATCACTATGCCGCCATCCGCTATGCCGCGACCGAGGCGATCAATGCTGGCGTCACCACTTGCCACAACTGGTCCAATGCGCTGCGCAATACCGAAGACGCGCTGGCGCAGGCGCAGGCCCTGGCAGACAGCGGCATCCGCGCGCGCTTCGGGTATGGCCATCTGCCGCATCCTGGCTCCACCGCCGTCGACGATGGCGAAATTGTCCCCATGCTCGACTGGCTCGGCCAGCATGGCGACGAGCGGATCGATCTGGGCGTCGTCATCCACACCACGCAGCACTTCGTCACCGAAGTGGAAGCGGCGCGGCGCCACGGGCTCAAATCGATCGCCCCGCATGCCGACCTGTCGCAGGTTCTGCACCTTTTGGGGCCAGAGTTCATCTTTACCCATGGGCCCGGCACGCCGGACCAGCTGCTCCAGCTTTTGGCGGCGCGCGGCGTCAAGATTTCCCTCTGCCCTTCTACCGACACGATAATTGGTGCGGGCTTGCCGCCGCTGATCCGCTTCCTTGAAAACGGCGTGCCGTTCCACGACATCGGCTTCAGCGTCGATGTAACGGCGCAGACCTGCGTGGATCCGTTTGCCGCGATGCGCACGATCATGGCATCTGCGCGAATCGCCCAGCAGCGCGGCGCCTCGTTCACCGAGATCATTATGCGGCCCGGCAACCCGGCAGATCCCACCAATGGCCTGACCATGCCGCGCCAGATGCTGCAGCTCGCGACGCTGAACGGTGCGCGGGTGCTGGGGCTTGAAGACACGACCGGATCGATCGCGCCCGGCAAGCGCGCCGACCTGATCCTGGTGCGCACCAGCGACCTCAACATGATCGCGGTGGACGATAGCAACGCCACCTTCCAGCTGGTCCAGCACGGCCAGCCAGCGAACGTTGACACCGTCATGGTCGACGGCCGCTTCCTCAAGCGCGCAGGCCAGCTGCTGGGTATCGATGTGGCCGCCGTCGGCAAGGCCGCCGCGCGATCACACGATGCGATCCGCCGCCGCGCCCAGGTCGGCTGCGACGCGACGCTTTAGGCGGCGTGGGGATCAGTTCCCGCCGGCTCCGCCAGGGCGCGGATGCCGGCGGCGGCGAAACGGACGATCGGATCGAAGCTCGCCACGACATCGCTGCTGGACAGGCGCCCGTGGGTCAGCCGGTCGAGCAGCCGGGTGTCGGCAAACATGCTCACCATGCCGCCCAGCAGCAGGACATAGCCACGTGCGGCCAGATCGGGCGTGAGGCGCGGCTCCACCACCTGGATGCGGGCGATCATTTCTTCGGCCACCCCACCGAAGATCGCCGCGGCAACCGGTGTCCACCGCGCGTCCTGGGTCATCATCGCGTGCAGGCGGGCATAGGAGCGCCAGCCTTCGTCGCCCTCGGCGATCCGTTCGACATAGGGACGCAGAAAGGCCGCCAGCAGTGCTTCCAGGTCTGGCTTGTCCAGCGCGTCGAGCGCAGCGAGGCGTGCCGTATTGATGATATCGGCGCGCCGTTCCAGCACGGCGGCGAACAGCTGATCCTTGGCGGGGAAGTGGTGGGTCAGCAGGCCGAGCCCGACCGGCCCGCGTTCGGCGATCATCCGCATCGAGACCCCGTCGAAGCCATGCACGGCAAACAGCGCTTCTGCTGCGTCGAGGATGATCTCGCGCTTGGTCTTCTTCTGCGTACGTCCCGTCACGCTCGTTTCGTCCCCCGTGCAGCGCGGCGCTTCGACAGGGCCGCGCGGCGGCGTTAGCGGATCGCGCCGCGATTCTCGACGCAAGCCTCGTGAAAAATTGCCGCGCGAATGCCCTCTACCGCACATTGCGGCGTGGTCAGCACAGTTCGGCCGGCTTGCGGCGCGATCGCGGCTGCAGCGCGGGCCAGGCTGAACTGCGCCAATGCCACCACGCTGCAATCCTCGGGCAGAGTGGCAGCGACCGCTGCAACAATCGCATCGTGCCGCGCGGCATCGCCGCTTTGCAGCGCGTCGAGCGCACCGGGACAATGTACCGGCAGCACCCGGTCGGGATCGGGGAATTCGGGCAGCATCGAAGGCAGCGTCGGTGCAAAGCTCGCCAGCAGCGCGATGCGCCCTGCCCCCGCCGCCGCGACGGCCCGTGCGATCATCGCCGTATTGGGCTTGTGCACCGGCAGCGGCGCCAGATCGGCGGCAACGGCGTCGATCGCCGGCCCAAAGGCAGAGCAGGTGAACAGAATGCCATCGGCCCCTGCCCCTGCCGCATAGCGGCCCAGCGTGCGGAACCGCGCAACGATCGCGTCGGTAAGCGCGCCAGCCTCGGCCAAGTCGCGCGACAGGCTGTCGTCGAGCAGGTTGGCCAGGCGCGCCTGTGGCCAATGCTCGGCAAAGGCGGCGTTGATCGGCGCGATCGAGGCTTCCAGCGCATGAATCAGTGTAATCGCGGTCATTGCCCCTCCACGAAACGCGCGATCGTTTCGCCAAATGCACCTGGCGCCTCGACATTGGCGAGGTGCGCGGCCGGCAAAGTGGCAAACCGCGCGGTCGGGATATGCGCGGCGAAGTCTTGCATCATCGCGGGCGCCGCTGCCTTGTCCTCGGCACCAGCGAGCACCAGGCATGGCATCGCGAGTTTTGGCAGCAAGGCCATGTGATCGAGCGTGGCGATGATCCGCGCTGCCGCAACAAAGCCGGCGGCGGGCGTCTGGCGGATCATGCCGCGCACCCCGTCAAGCGTCTGCGGCGAGGCAGCAGCGAAATCGGGCGTGAACCAGCGGTCGAGGCTGGTTTCGACCTGCGTCTCGATCCCCTCGCGCTCCACCATCGCGATCCGCTCATGCCACATCGCGGCGACGGGCGGGGGCGTGCGCGCGGCACAGCAGGCCAGCACCAGGCGCTCCACCCGGGCAGCATGGCGCAGCGCCACCTGCATCGCCACCATCGCGCCAAACGACATGCCGACCAGGCTGAACCGATCGATGCCATGGGTTGAGAGCGTCTCGGCAACCGCATCGGCATAGTCGGCAAAGCCAGCGCCTTCGGGCAGCAATGCACTGGCGCCATGGCCCGGCAGGTCCACCCGCACCACGCGAAACCGCTGGGAAAGCTGCTCCACCTGCGGGCGCCACAATGCGGCGGAGGTGGCGATGGCATGTAGGAAGACGAGCGGCGGCGCGCCGGCGGGGCCGTCGATATGGATTGCAAGCGTCATGCCATCATGCTCCAGCGGCCCAGCCCGATCCCGGTATACCAGTCGGTGATGCAGTCATAGTGATAGGTTTCGAACGGCGCGCCTTCCGCAATGCCCTGGGCGACCAGCCAGTTGCGCACTTCTTCCGCGCCATTGCCGGCTGTGTCGACCGTCGCTTCCGCAAAGTCGGCAGCCGCATCCAGCCCGCCAGCTTCCAACTGCTGGAGAAAGCCACGGTCGAACGCCTCGTCGAGCTGGCCCATGCGCGGCGTGCCAACATCGTGGCTCAGCCCGCCGGTGGCGAGCACAGCCACGCGCGCGGCGCCCATATAGCCCCTGATAGCCTGCCCCAGTGCCCGGCCGAACGCCACGCAGCGCCGCATCGCCGGCATCGGCGGCTGCACCGTGTTGACCAGGATCGGCACTACCGGGATGGCCCCCGCAATCCCGGCCAGATCGAGCGGGGTCATCATGCCGTGGTCAAGCGTCAGTTCCATCGACAGCGCCGGGTCAAAGCCCGCCGCCATCACCGACTGGAGCAGATGCGCGGCAAGCGCGGCATCGCCCGGCAATTGCTGCCTCGGGATCTTGAGCCAACCCTCCACCGGGCTGGGGTAGGATCGCGCCACGCCGATGCAGAAAGGCGGCAGGTTATCGAGAAAGAAATTGTGCAGGTGATCATCGGAAACCAGGACCAGCGCGTCGGGCTGCATCGCCGCGATCTCTTGTCCCACCCGCGTGAACTGGCGAAAGGCGGCCTCGCGCCGCGCGGGCGCGGGCGCATCGGGCATATTGGTCATCACGGGGGTGTGGCTCACGGCATAAATGCCGGTAATCTCAGCCATGGGTCGCATCTCCTACGGCGCGCAGGGCAGCCAGATAGTCGGCTTCGGGAACCCGCAGTTGCAGGCAATAGGCGCGCAGCAGATAGGGGTTGGCGCCCAGCAAATAGAGCCCGCCGATGTCGGTGGCGTCGAGCGCGGCGCGGGCCGCATCAGACAGCGGTTCGTCCGCGATGTAGCGCGCCGGATTGTCGAAGAAGCGGGTTTCCTCCGCGCGGTCATGCTGGACGCGATAGAGGATGCGGTTGATCGCATAGGCCTCTTCGGTGGGCATGTCCTGCACCCAGTTGCGCGCGGTCATGCCGATGCTCCCGCACCTACGGCGCCGACGAGCCAGTCGACGATGGTCGGCAGCGTTTGCGGGGTGATGCCCATGTGGCCGCCGGGGAACATGCGCACTGCCTTGGGGCTGCCGTGGCCGACCAGAAGATCGATATCGGCCACCGGGCACTGGCTGTCGCCACGCCCATTGACCAGCAGCAGCGGTGCCGAAGGGCGATCGAGCAGGCCTTGCTCAAGCAGCGAGAGCTGGGCAAAGCCCTGGATATAGCCCTCCCAGCTATCGACGCCGAGCATGCGCATCCGCGTCTCGACCAGTTCCATCAGATAGCTGTCAGGATGGCGCGAGCGTTCGATCCATTCGCGCTGGAACATGAAGTGCGCGCCGCCACCCCAGTTCACCGCGCCGGCCACGCGGTCAGGGACGACATGGGCGAGCTTGGTCGCCCAATAGCCGCCGAACGAGCGCCCGAGCAGGCCGACCTTGGCGCCATCGAGATCCGGCTGCGCCGCTGCCCAGTCGAACACGGGGAGGAACTGACGCTCGGCATCGGCGGTGCCCTTTACGGGCGATTCGCCGGTGCCTGGCCCATCCATCGCGATGGTGGCGATACCGCGGGCCAGCAGCAGGTCGCACGCCGCGGTCATCTGTTCCTTCCACGCGTCCACCCCGCCCCACATCACCACGACACGGGGGCGAGCAACGCCCTGGGGCCGGCGGTAGTAGAACACGACCTCGCCGCCTTCACCGGCATGGCCGTCAAACGGCACCACCACGCGGGCCAGCGGCGGCGACATCAGCGCGCCGGCGGCCAGATAGGCATCCCGCTCGCGCGCGGCACAGGCAAGCTTGTCGGGATGGTTGGGGCACGGAAAACGGCCGAGGAAAAAGAAACCGTGCGCCCGCAGATACTCCTTGCGCCGCAGCGCCGGATCGCTTTCCGTCTCGGCGCGCTGCCACGCCTTTTCGCCAGCGTCACGCCAGGCCGCTGCCCAGTTCACCGGATCGAGCCCCTGGAGCGTTGTGAGGACGGCAGCGGTATCGTCGGCGGCCAGGTTGTTCATCGGGTGGATCGCCTTGCCCGTGCGATCGAGCATCCACGCCTTGGCTTCGTCCAGGGTACGCGGCCGCCCGGTGTCGGGGGTGGCGGGCGGCAATTGGGGTTCGGTGTCGAACATCGCTATCTCCTGCTGCTGCTGCTGCGCGCGCAGCGCATGCAAAGGCATCAAATGGGCTGGGCGAGCATGGCGAGTGTCTCGCCGACGATCCGGGTCTGCTCGGCGGGCGGCGCGCCGGCGCGCTCGAGACGACCGATTTCCATCGAGTTGCGCACGACCAGCTGGCAGCGCGCCGTGCGCCGCTCGGCAAAGCGGGCGAGCACTTCGGGCAGGTCGTCACCGCGGGCCAGTTCCTCGCCAAGCACGATGGCATCCTCCACCGCCATGCCAGCGCCAGACGCGAGATGGGGCGTAGTGGGATGCGCGGCATCACCGATCAACAGCACGCGCCCGACATGCCAGGGTGGCGGCAGCAGGAACGCCTCGAGCGGCCGCATCACGATCTGCGAGCGGGGGCCAAGGCCCTCGCGCAGCGCCCGCAACGGGCCGCCGTATCCATCCAGAAGATCACGCAAGCCGAGGTACAGTTCCTCATCTGGCACCACGCTGCGGCGCGGACAGGTTTCGAGCAGGAACATGTACAAGCTGTCGCGCGACACGGGCGACAGCCCCACCTTGACCGGCCCGCCCAGGAAGAAATGGCGGCGGTCGATCTCTGCCGGGCGATCGGCGAACAGCCGCCAGATCGTTTGCCCGGTATATTCGGGCTGAGGCGCATCTGGCAGGATCAGGCTGCGGGTGCGCGAAAACACGCCGTCGGCCCCCAGCACCAGATCATAGCTGGCACGGCCGCCATCGCTGAACACGACATCGACCTGGTCATCCCGCTGATGCAGCGCGTCGACGGTCAGCCCCAGCCGTACAGTGGCGCCCGATGCGCGGGTCTTTTCCGAGAGGATGCGGTGCAGCGTCGGCCGCATGATCCCGCCGCTGCCGGGCATGCCGGCCGGATCGGGCACGTCGCCCACCTGCTGCCCCTCGATCGTGCAGACCCGGATGCCGTTGCCGGAAAAGCCGTCGCGCAGCACGTCGTCCAGAATGCCCAGTTGATCAAAGGCGCGCAGCGTCGGGCTGGTGATGGTGATGCCGGCGCCATAGACGCGCCAGGCTGGGTCGATGTCGATCAGGTCCACCGCCACACCCAGGCGCCGCAGCACGAGGGCCGAGGACATACCCCCGATTCCGCCGCCGATGATCAGGGCCGAGCGCACGCTGGTCATGCCCGCACCCGCGCGATGCTTGCCGCGCCCATCCTCACGATCATGTCTCTCTCTCCGCTCCTTGAAGGTCGTTTCGCCATTTCGATTAGCGACGAACCGTACGATCGTACAGCCCCCCGGAACGGGCGTGCCTGCGCTTTCGGGCGAATCTGTGCAAGCCGTGCCGAAGCACGCTGGAATCGTGCAGGAAGACAGGCCGCCACGCTCCTAGCCTGCCCTCGACCAAGCCACTGTCCCGTCAGGGTTGGAGCGCGAACACGCGCCGTGGCACGCTCAGGAGATTGGAAATGTCCGACGTCATCACCCGCTTTGGTTCGCTGGATGATTACGAGAAGGGCGGCGTCGAGATCATCAACGACGATCCCCGCAACTATGTGTTTTCCAACGTCTTCGAGGTGGCAAAGACCAACGCGCCCTATGCCCGTGTCGCTGTGGGCATCAACTTTGAATATGTCATCGAAGCTGCCCGCGCCGAAGGCACCTCACCCTGGTACACCTGTGCGCACGACGAGTTTGTCCTGTGCATGGATGGCGATGTCGAAGTCCACCTCGTCAAGCTCGCCCGTCCGGATGATCATGTCGATCCCGAGCATGAGGGCGCGGTGCAACTGGCCGACGCCATGCCCGAAGGCCGCAAGATGGGCCGCCTCGTGCTCGGGCGCGGCCACCAGGGACTGCTGCCGGTGGGGGCGGCCTATCGCTTCCATGCCGAAAAACCCGCCGTCATCCTGGTGCAGACGATCCTTGGCGACGTGACCGTCCAGAAATGGGCGGAGATCTGCCAGACCACGGCCTGATCGCGCCGCGCCTTTCCCGACCCTTTCAGGAGAAATTCCATGGCCATGTCGCTATCGCTCGACGCCCAGGCTGCGCCCACCACCAGCACCGCCAGCACCGACACCGAAACGCTGGAAATCAGCAACCAGACCGGGTTCCGCGCCTTCCGCGCCGGCGGCTTCCACTTCAAGCGTGACGAGTATTTCGCCCACCTCTCGTGGCCGGGCGGAACCCACATCATCCCGATCGACGTGTTCCTGCGGGCAATGATGCGCGATGTCGCCTGGGGCTTCTTCTATGGCGTGGTGAACTTCGACGCGGTGTTCGGCACCATCAACCACTATGGCGAAGTGACGATGTTCGCCGGGCGCTTCAACGATGCCTACCGCAGCGCCGGCCGCGACTATTCCGAGCGTTTCCAGTCGGCCGCGCTGATGGCGACGTTCAAGGAACTGCTCTCTGACTGGACGGTGGCGGGCTATGACCCGTTTGCCGCGCCGATGGAAACCGGCGTTCCCTGGGGTGTGAAGCAGGGAGCCAACGATGCCGCCATCACCCGCCAGCGCGTGACGGCGCACCGCATGGTCGGCCTGCCCGGCGACACGCCGCTGCGCACCGATACCGCCGGCTTCCCGGTAAACCGCCAGTTCGCCGATGTGCCGCAAGACCAGCCGGTGGTCGAGGCTGAGCCCGGTTTCGAGCACGAGGTGAGCGCCTATAACCTGTTTGGTTACCTGTCCCGCTCTGACGTGACCTGGAACCCCAGTGTCTGCTCGGTGGTGGGCGATAGCCTGTTCTGCCCCACGTCGGAGGAGTTCATCCTGCCGGTCGAACATGGCAACGATCGCTGCGAGTGGTTCCTGCAGCTTTCCGACGAGATCACCTGGGACGTGAAGGACAAGGAAACCGGCAAGCCGCGCGCCCGCGTGCTGGCCCGTGCCGGCGACATCTGCTGCATGCCTGCCGATATCCGCCACCAGGGCTATTCGACCAAGCGCTCGATGCTGCTCGTCTGGGAAAACGGCGCCGCCAAGATCCCGCAGATGATTGCCGAGGGCACCGCCCCCGTCACGCCGGTGCAGTTCTGACCATGGCACGGATCGATCCCCTTCCCGCTTTCCCGACCAAGCTGCTGATCGACGGAAAATGGTGCGATGGTGCCGATGGCGGCACGATCACCGTGGCCAATCCCTTTGACGGCGAGACCCTCGCCGAAGTCGCCATCGCCACGGCCGCCGATGTAGATCGCGCGGTCGAGGCGGCCGCGCGCGCCTTCCCGGCCTGGCGGGCGCTGGCTGCACACGATCGCGGGCGCCTGCTGCTCAAGCTGGCCGACGCGATCGAGGCAGATACTGCCAACCTTGCGCGGCTCGAAGCGCTCGATACCGGCCACCCGATCCGCGATTGCCTGTCGCTCGACGTGCCGCGCACGGTGCTGTGCTTCCGATATTTCGGCGGCATGGCAGACAAGCTGGAAGGCTCTGTCGTGCCGGTCGATGCGGGCTTCCTCAACTATGTCGAGCGCGAACCGATCGGCGTGGTCGGCGCGATCGTGCCGTGGAACTTCCCGTTGATGTTCACCAGTTGGAAGCTGGGCCCCGCACTCGCGGCGGGCAACACGGTGGTGATCAAGCCGTCGGAAATCACGCCGCTGTCCACCTTGCGGATTGGCGAGCTGATGCAGCAGGTCGGCTTTCCGGACGGCGTGATCAACATCGTCACCGGCTACGGCCACGACGCGGGCCAGCGCATTGCCGAACATCCCGGCATCGGCAAGGTCGCGTTCACGGGCTCTACCGCCACCGGTCGGCGGATCGTCGAGGCATCGGCCACCAACCTCAAGAAGGTGCAGCTGGAACTGGGCGGCAAGGGACCGAACATCGTCTTCGCCGATGCCAATCTGCCGGCGGCAGTGGGTGGATCGGCCTTTGCGATCTTCCACAATCAGGGCCAGGCCTGCATCGCCGGATCGCGGCTGATCCTGCACGAAGCCATCGCCGACGCTTTCCTTGAAAAGTTCGTGGCGCTCGCCCGCTCGATCCGGCTGGGCGATCCACTCGATCCGCAGACGGAAATGGGGCCGCTTACCTCGCGGCTGCACCAAGAGCGTGTGCTGTCTTTCGTCGAGGTCGCGCGCGAACAGGGCGGCGACGTGCTGACCGGCGGCCGCGCGCCTGTCGATGCAGCGCTGGCGGCGGGCTGCTTTGTGGAGCCGACCATCGTGCGCGCCCAGCCCGATCACCGGGTGGCGCAGGAGGAAGTGTTCGGTCCTTTCGTCACCGTGCTGACCTTCCGCACCGACGAGGAGGCGCTGGCGATCGCCAACGGCACCGAATATGGCCTCGGCGCCGGGCTGTGGACGCAGGACATCACCCGCGCGCACCGCTTCGCCAAGCAGATTCACGCCGGCATGGTGTGGATCAACAGCTACAAGCGGGTCCATCCGGGCTCACCCTTCGGCGGCGTCGGCCGTTCTGGCTATGGCCGTGAAATGGGTTTCGAGGCGATGCGCGAATACACCGTGGCCAAGTCGGTGTGGGTCAATGTCGACGCGCAAATTCCGCCCTTCTACCGGCGCTGAGCCAAGGATGCGGCACTTCACCTATCAGGGCCTGCCAACGCAGGTCACCTTCGGAACCGGCACCGTGGCTTCGCTGCCCACGGTGCTGGCGCAGCAAGGCGCGCGTCGCGCCGTGCTGCTGTCCACCCCGCAACAGGCAGAGCAGGCACGCGCGGCAACCCGGTCGCTTGGCAACACGATCGTCGCCACGTTCACCGAGGCGACGATGCACACCCCGGTCGAAGTCACGGCCCGCGCCGCAGCGGAATTGGCGGCATGCGGCGCCGATGGCGTGGTCGCGTTCGGCGGCGGCTCCACCATCGGCCTGGGCAAGGCGCTGGCCGTGCGGACCGGCGTGCGCCACATCGCCGTGCCCACCACCTATGCCGGATCGGAAATGACACCGATCCTGGGTGAGACCGCAGGAGGCCGCAAGACCACCCGCCGGGCGCCGGAAATCCTGCCGGACGCCGTGGTCTATGACGTGGACCTGACGCTGGGCCTGCCGCCGGGCATCTCGGGCACCAGCGGCATCAATGCCATCGCCCATGCGGTCGAGGGGCTCTATGCCCGCGATACCAACCCAGTGATGCAGTTGGTCGCGCAGGAAGGCATCCGCGCGCTGGCGTCAGCACTGCCGCGCGTCGTTGCGGACGGGGCCGACGTGGCGGCGCGTAGCCAGGCGCTCTATGGTGCATGGCTGTGCGGCATGGTGCTCGGTTCGGTCGGCATGGCGCTGCACCACAAGCTGTGCCACACGCTCGGCGGCAGTTTCGATCTGCCCCATGCCGAAACCCACGCCATCGTGTTGCCCCACGCGCTCGCCTACAACGCGCCGGCGATCTCCGAAGCGATGGCGATGCTCCGCTCTGCCCTGGGTGACGACGATCCGGCTGCGGCGCTCCATCGGCTGGCTCGGCAAGTTGGCGCACCGTGCGCGCTGCGCGATCTGGGCATGCCCGAATCCGGCATCGACGTGGCAACCGACCAGGCGCTCGAAAACGCCTATTGGAACCCGCGCCCCTTGGAGCGCGCAGGGGTCCGCGACCTGATCGCCCGCGCCTGGGCCGGCGATCCACCCGCTGCAAGCGAAAGCGAGTCCGCATGAGCACGCCCGACTTTGCCGCCATTACCACGGCCGCGATCGACCGCATGGCCGAGGCACCAAATGCCCGGTTGCGGCAGATCCTTGCCGTGGTGCTGCGCCACCTGCACGACGCCATCCGGGAAACGCGCCTTACCGAGGCCGAATGGGAAGCGGCAATCGCGTTTCTCACCCGCACCGGGCAGATGTGCACCGCCGAGCGGCAGGAATTCATCCTGCTTTCGGACGTGCTTGGCGTCTCGATGCTGGTCGATGCGCTCAATCATGCTGCTGGCGAGGGCGTGAGCGAGTCCACCGTCTTTGGCCCGTTCTATGCCGGCCGCCAGCCGGTGCTTGCCGCCGGGGCTTCGATCCTCAAGCGCCCGGAAGAAGGCACGCCGCTGCACATGCGCGGGATGGTATCCACGGTACGCGGCGCACCCCTCGCCGGTGCGCTGGTAGAGGTGTGGCAGACCGCACCAAACGGGCAATACGACGTGCAGGACCCGCAGCAGCCTGCCGGACACCTGCGAGCCAGCTTTGAAACTGCCGCAGACGGCAGCTTTGCCTTCGCCACGATCGTGCCGGTCAGCTACCCCATCCCCGACGATGGCCCGGTCGGCGCGCTGCTTGAGGCGCTCGGCCGCCATCCGAACCGACCGGCCCACATCCACTTCATGATCACGGCACCAGGCTATCGTCGCCTCGTCACGCATCTGTTCATCGAGGGTGACCCATATCTGGCAAGCGACGCGGTCTTCGGCGTGAAGCAATCGCTGATCGTGCGGCCCCAGGCACAGGCCGATGGCAGCCTCGGGATCGACTATGCCTTCACCCTGGCCGACGCGCCCGCGGGGCACGATGGATGATCCAGGCCTGTGGCGATACCGCCCCAATGCCCCGGCGCCCGGAACCCTGCTTGGCCCCATCGCGGACATTCCGGTTGGCACTGCCAGGGAATATCGCTTTGGCCGTGGCCGCAGCGCTTTCTCGATGTTCGTGGTCCACATCCCGGATGGCGGCGTGCGCGCCTATCTCAACCTCTGCCCGCACTATTCGCTGCCGCTCAACCACGCGCCAGACGAATTCATGCAGAGCGGCGCCATCCTGTGCAGCCAGCATTTTGCGCTGTTCCGCGCGGATACCGGCGCCTGTTTCTCGGGCGCCTGCGAGGGTCGGTCGCTCACCGCCATTCCCGTCGGCGTCTCGGGCCAGGGGCTGCTGACGATTGCCGACTGACACGCATCTGGGCGGCGCACGGTCTGCACCGCTGGAGGAACCATGAAGAACAAGCTCTACAATAGCCCCGCCGACGCGCTGGACGGCCTGTTGTTCGACGGCATGACGATCATGTCCGGCGGCTTTGGCCTGTCGGGCAACCCGGAAAGCCTGATCCCGGAAATCCGCGCACGCGGCGTTCGCGGCCTTACGGTCATCTCGAACAATGCCGGTGCCGACGGGTTTGGCCTGTGGATGCTGCTGGAAAGCCGGCAGGTGAAGAAGATGATCTCGTCCTATGTCGGCGAGAACAAGCTGTTCGAGCAGCAATACCTCTCCGGCGAGCTGGAACTGGAACTCACGCCGCAAGGCACGCTGGCCGAGCGCATCCGCGCGGGCGGCGCGGGCATTCCCGCGTTCTATACCAAGACCGGAGTGGGGACGGTCGTGGCTGAGGGCAAGCCGATCGAAACCTTCGACGGCGTGGAATATGTCCGCGAAACATGGCTGCGTGCCGATCTGGCGATCATCAAGGCATGGAAGGCCGATCCCGAAGGAAACCTGATGTTCCGCAAAACCGCGCGCAACTTCAATCCCAACATGGCGACGGCGGGCAAGGTCACGGTCGTCGAAGTGGAAGAGATCGTCGCGGCCGGCGCGCTCGACCCGGACTGCATTCACACGCCCGGCATCTATGTCGACCGGATCGTCCGGTCGACGATCAACGAGAAGCGCATCGAAAAGCTGACCACCCGCGCGCCGGAGATTGTGGCATGAGCTGGACCCGCGACGAAATGGCGGCCCACGTAGCCCGCGAGTTGCAGGATGGATACTATGTCAATCTTGGCATCGGCATTCCGACGCTGGTGGCAAACCATGTTCCCCCCGGCATCGACGTGACGCTGCAATCGGAAAACGGCCTGCTTGGCATCGGGCCGTTTCCCTATCCCGGCGAAGCCGATCCCGATCTCATCAACGCCGGCAAGCAGACCGTCACCACCCTGCCCACGTCCAGCTTCTTTTCCAGCGCAGACAGCTTTGCGATGATCCGCAGCGGCCGGATCGACATGGCCGTTCTGGGCGCGATGGAAGTCAGCGAAGGCGGCGACATCGCCAACTGGACCATCCCGGGCAAGATGGTGAAGGGCATGGGCGGGGCAATGGACCTCGTCGCGGGCGTGCGCCGCATCGTCGTGGTGATGGAGCACACCAGCAAAAGCGGCGGGCACAAGATCCTGCCGGCCTGCACGCTGCCACTGACCGGCCGGGCCTGCGTCGATCTGATCGTCACCGATCTCTGCGTGCTCGCCTGCGCCAAGCCGGGCCTGCGCCTGGTCGAATGTGCGCCTGGCGTGACGGTGGAGGAAATTCGGGCAAAAACCGGCGCCAGTTTCTCGGTCGCGCTGTCTTCTCCGTCCTCAAGCCAGGATCTCTGATGCGCCACGCCTTTATCTGCGACGCTATCCGCACCCCGATCGGCAGGCTGAACGGTGCGCTCTCCACCATCCGCGCTGACGATCTCGCCGCCATTCCGCTGCGCGCGCTTGGCGAGCGCAACGGCGGGGTGGACTGGGAAGCCATCGACGACGTGCTGTTTGGCTGTGCCAACCAGGCGGGCGAAGACAACCGCAACGTCGCGCGCATGGCGGTGCTGCTGGCAGGCCTGCCCGAAGCGGTGCCCGGGGCCACCGTCAACCGGCTGTGCGGCTCTGGTCTCAACGCCGTCGGTATGGCCGCCCAGGCGATCCGCGCCGGCGATGCCGAGTTGATCATTGCAGGGGGCGTCGAAAGCATGACCCGCGCCCCGTTTGTGCTGGGCAAGGCAGCCACCCCCTTCGACCGCGGGCAGAAGATCGAGGACACCACCCTGGGTTGGCGCTTCATCAACCCGCTGCTCCGCGCGGCCTATGGCGTGGACACGATGCCGCAGACCGGCGAAAATGTGGCGGACGAGTGGCAGATCACGCGCGAGGAACAGGACGCTTTCGCGCTCGCCAGCCAGGACAAAGCCGCAGCAGCGATCGTCAGCGGCCGAATGGCGGTGGAAATCGTGCCGGTCGGCATTCCCCAGCCCAAGGGCGAGCCCACGATTTTCGCGCGCGATGAGCACCCCCGCGCCACCAGCCTGGAAGCGCTTGCCAAGCTCCGGCCGGTCGTCCGCCCCGACGGGACGGTAACCGCCGGCAATGCCTCGGGCCTCAACGATGGCGCGGCGGCCATGCTGGTTGCCAGCGAAGCGGCCGCCCGCACCCACGGCCTGACGCCCCGCGCCCGGATACTTGGCATGGCCGCAACGGGCATTGCCCCGCGCGTGATGGGCGCAGGCCCGATCGAGGCGGCCCGCAAATTGTGCCGGATCACCGGGATCGGGCTCGAACAGGTCGACGTGATCGAGTTGAACGAAGCCTTCGCCAGCCAGGCGATCGCCACGCTCAGGTCCCTTGGCATCCGTGCCGACGATCCGCGCGTCAACCGCAATGGCGGCGCCATCTCGCTGGGTCATCCGCTGGGCATGTCTGGCGCGCGGATCGTCATGACCGCCATCGAGGAACTGCACCACAGCGGCGGCCGCTATGCGCTGGCATTCATGTGCGTCGGGGTCGGCCAGGGCATCGCGCTGATGCTCGAAAAGGTCTGACGGCGGCGGGGGCCCACCCCATTCGGACAGGTCTTGTAAGGCGCACGAACGGAGGTGCCGCGCAGCGCTGTAAGGGAAGCCCCTTGACCCCCAATCCCAAAACCCCGATTGGACCCCACAACACCCCTTTTGCGGAGTCCATCACAGGTCCATGCGCCGCGGCTGGTCCCTTACCTTGCAACAGCGCATTCGCAGCGATCAGGCCACGCCGCTCTATATGCAGCTGGCCCATGCCCTGATCCACGAGATCGAGCGTGGGCGTCTGCAACCCGGCTCGGCGCTTCCCAGCAGCCGGGAACTGGCGGCGGAACTGGGCTTCAATCGCAAGACGGTGGTGACGGCCTACGAGGAACTGATGGCGCAAGGCTGGCTGGAAGCGGCCGGGCGCAAGGGCACGGCGGTGGCCAAGCGGCTGCCCCGCAGCCGGCCCGAGGCGATCGAGGCCAGTCCGCCCATCGGCCGGCGGCCGATCTATCGCTTCGTCTCCCCACCCGATCGACCCATTGCCGTGCCGCCTGGCCGGGTGATCAAGCTGGACGAGGGCAGCCCCGATGGCAGCCTATTCCCACCCGAGGCCCTGGCGCGCGCCTTTCGCACCGCTGCGCTCTATGCCGCGCGGCGCCAGCAGCTGGGCTATCGCGATCCCTGCGGCAGCGACAAGCTGCGCGCGAGCCTCGCTACCATGCTGCGCGAGGAGCGCGGGCTGGTGGTGGACGCGGAAAACGTGTGCGTCACGCGGGGCAGCCAGATGGGCATCGCGCTCGCCGCACGGCTGCTGGCCCGTCCCGGTGCGGTCGCCCTGGCCGAGGCGCTGACCTATGAACCCGCCGTCGCCGCGTTCCAGGCCGCCGGAGTGCCGGTGCTGCCGGTACCGCTCGACGACGAGGGCATCGACGTCGACGCGGTTGAGCATGCCTGTCGCAGCCGGAAGGTCTGCGCGGTGTTCCTCACCCCGCACCACCAGTTCCCCTCTACCGTTTCGCTCGCGCCCGAGCGACGGCTGCGCCTGGTGGAGTTGGCCCGCCAGTTCGGCTTTGCCATCATCGAGGACGATTACGACCACGAATTCCGCTTTGGCTCGCAACCGCTGCTGCCCATGGCCGCCTATGCGCCTGATGTGGTGATCTATGTCGGCTCGTTGTCCAAGCTGCTGCTGCCGGCGCTGCGCGTGGGCTATATCGTGGCGCCAACGCCGGTGATCGCGGCGGCGGCGCACCAGGTTTCGATCGGCGATGGCATGGGCAACAGCCTGACCGAGGATGCCGTGGCCATGCTGTTCGAGGAAGGCGAAGTGCGCCGCCATGCGCGCAAGGCCACGCGCATCTATGGCCAGCGCCGGGATGCGCTGGCCCAGGCCGTGCAGGATGAACTGGGCGATCTGGTCAGCGCCCGCCTGCCCGCCGGCGGCTTGGCAATGTGGCTGGAATTTCAGGATCTTGCCGCGCTCGCCCGGATCGAGGAAGGCGCAGGCGCGGCGGGCATCACCTTTGCCCAATCGGCATCCTATCGCCTGGCCGAGAATGCCCCCCATGGCCTGCGCCTGGGCTTTGCCAGCCATGCCGCGGAACGCACGGTACAGGCGGTGCGCGTGCTGGGTGCACTGGGCCGGGGTTGAGCCCGGCGTATTGGCCCCCGACAAATTGCGGATCTGGCACTTTTGCCGGGCCAGGGAAGCGGCAAGATGGCGGCCATGGACTTTCCTTCTGGCACCCCTGCCGATCTGGCCCGGCTCGTGGCGGACTATCCGCTGGCATGGCTCGTCAACCATGGCGAGGCCGGCTTTTTCGCGACGCCCCTGCCGCTGGTGGCCGAACTGGATGACAGCGGCCAGGTGACGGCGCTGATCGGCCATTGCTCGCGCCGCAACGCGCAGGTCGCCGCCTTGCAGGCCGATCCGCGCGCGCACGTGCTCGTCATGGGGCCGCAGGGCTATGTCTCGCCCGCGCTGGTGACCAAGCCGCACTGGGCCCCCACCTGGAACTTTGCCGTCGCCGCCTTCGCGGTGCGCGTAACGTTCGACGAGGATGGCACGATGCCTGCCGTGCGCCGACTGACCACCCATGTCGAAGCGGACCAGCCGCGGCCCTGGCAGATGGAAGAGGCCGGCGCGCGCCTGCCCCACCTGATGGCGCGGATCATCGGCTTTCGCGCCACCGTCACCGCCACCGATGCGCGGTTCAAGCTGGGCCAGGAGGAAGACCTGCCCGAACTGCGCGAAATCATCGCCGCCCATCCCGATCCGGTGCTTGCCGGGTGGATGCAGCGGCTCAACGACGACCGCCTGCAGGCCCATGCAGCGGCACACAGGGACGAAACCGCAGGATAGCCGAACCGGGCGATCCATGACATGCACAGGGGAAGTACCATGAGGACCACACTGCATCTTGCCTGCCTGGCCGGCGTTTCCGCGCTGGCACTCGCTGCCCAGCCGGCCCTGGCCGCAGATGAACCGGCGGCCGAAAGCGCCGGCAGCATCGTCGTCACCGCGACCAAGCGCGCCGTGGCGCTCGACCAGACGCCGATCGCCGCCAGCGCCGTCTCGGGCAAGGATCTGGCCGCCGCCAACGCGCAGAGCCTGGGCGATTACATCGCCCGCCTGCCCGGCGTGGTGTTCAACGATTATCAGCCTGGCATTTCCGAGGTGGTGATCCGCGGGATCGCGGCGACGACCTATCACGAACAGGGCCAGACCACGGTTGGCTATTACCTTAACGAAGTGCCGCTGGTTGAACCGGGCTTTCCCATCGCCATCCCCGATGTCGACACATTCGATCTCAACCGGGTGGAAGTGCTGCGCGGCCCGCAAGGCACGCTGTTCGGTTCTTCCACCTTGGGCGGCCTCGTCAACTATGTGGTGAACCTGGCCGATCCGACCAAGATCGATGCCGCCGCATCGGGCCTGGTCGGCACCACCAAGAACAGCCATGGCGAAGCGAACTATGCCGCCAAGGCCATGATCAACGTGCCGCTGGTGACCGACAAGCTGGCGGTGCGCCTGGTCGCGCTGCAGCGCTTTGACGCAGGCTATCTCGACAATCCCGGCACCGGGGTGAACGGCAGCAACGATTTCCGCACGCGCGGCCTGCGCGGTTCGGTGGTGTTTACGCCCACGGCCGCGACCAAGGTCAGCTATCTGTCATCCTGGCAGGATACCTACCTCGAGGACCAGACCTACCTCGACCTCGACCACCCCTACATCCGCAACACCGCACGGGCCGAGCCGCAGCGCACGCGCTTCTGGATGAACTCGCTGCGCCTCGACCAGGACCTGGGCGGCGCCGAGTTGACCGCGATCGGCTCGGTTATCGAGAAGCACAATTTCACCCAGTTTTCCTATCCCTATTACTACGTCACCGGCGTGACCACGGGATCGGGTGCGGCCTATTCGGCCGGCAATGCCAATGCCAATATCAAGACGGCGGAAGTGCGCCTTGCCTCCAAGGGCAATACCCCGCTGCGCTACCTGATCGGCGCGAGCTATATGGAAGCGCGCAAGCATAGCTACGACCAGATCTTCCAGAATGGGGCGGCGGCCTACATCGACGCCAATCCCGCGCTGTTCGGCGGCTATGCCGGCAGCGTGCTGACCCCCGGCGACCGCCTCTATGGCTATCTTTCCGATACCTATAACCAGGACGTGGGCGTCTTCGGCGAACTGACCTATGCCCCGCGCCACGATATCGAGATCACCGTGGGCGGCCGCTATTTCTGGAACCGCTACAACGCCACCGTCGTCAACCAGGCGGGTGCGCTGGGCGGCTATCCGGGTGGCTACAACGCCACGGACGCAAAGGGCTACGTCTCCAACAAGGAAGACGGCTTCACCCCCAAGGTGACGATCACGGCGCGGCCCACCAAGGATTTCCTGGCCTACGCCACCTATTCGGAAGGCTATCGCGTGGGCGGGATCAACCCCAACGCCGGCCTGCTGCCGACCATCCCGGTCAAATACAACAGCGACCGGGTGAAGAACTATGAAATGGGCGTGAAATTCCACGCGCTCGACAACCGCCTCTATGTCGAGGCGACGGTGTTCAATATCGACTGGAAAGGCATTCAGGCACGCCTGTTTGGCCCGGCGCCGTCATACTATTCCTATGTCTCCAACGCCGGCAGCGCCAATATCAGCGGCGTGGAACTGTCCGCCACGGCGCAACTGGCGCGCTTTGCCAGCTTCAGCACCAGCGCCACGGTCCAGGATGCGCGCCTCACCGCGTTCCTGCCCGATACCTTTGCCGTGGGCGGCGGCTATGCCTCGGGCTCGGTCCTGCCCGGATCGTCGCGCTGGTCGGTGGCCAACAACCTTAAGTTCGAGTTTGCCGATGCGCCGCTCAAGCCTTCGTTCGAAGTGGCGCATCGCTACCTGTCGTCAGCTCCGGTCGCGTTTGGCAACACCGCGACACGCGGCAATTTCAACATCTTCGATCTGCGCGCCAGCGTGACCGTGGGCGAAAAGCTGCGGGTGATGGTGTTTGCCAACAACGTGTTCGACAAGTTCGGCATTCTCAACGCGCCATTCACGTCGCAGGCGGTGCCGGCCGGTTCGATCGTGCGCCCACGCACGCTGGGCCTACGGGCCGACTGGTCGCTCTGATGCGCCAAGCCGCGCCGGTTCTTTCCCTGGTACTGGCGCTGGCCGCCGGGGCCGCTCATGCCGAGCCGCCCCGGCATCTGGCCTATCAGGCCCACGAAGCGACCTGGGCGCAGCCAGCGCTCTCGCCCGACGGCGCCTGGCTGTGGTTCGATATCCTGGGTGATATCTATCGTATGCCGGCTGGCGGCGGTACGGCGCAAGCGGTGCTCACCGGCACGCCATTCGAACGCAATCCGGTGCCCTCCCCCGACGGGCAATGGATTGCGTTCATTTCCGATCGCTCGGGCGTGACCAACCTGTGGGTCGCGCGCAGCGATGGCAGCGGCGCACGCCAATTGACGCACGAAACGTCGCTCGTGCTCATGACCTCTCCGGCATGGGCGCCCGATGGCCGCAGCGTCTATGTCAGCCGCGCGGTCCATGCCGTCCTCGCATTCGAGCTGTGGCGCGTGCCGCTCGACGGCGGCGCGGCGCACGTGCTGGTCAAGGCGCAACCCAGCGGCAACGAAGGCTGGGACGAGCGCGTTAACGCCCTGGGCGCGGCGCCTTCGCCCGATGGCAAGGCGGTGTGGTATGCCACCAAGCGCGGCCACACCTGGACCGAGAAGGACCCGCCCACCTGGTCCATCGTGCGGCAGGATCTGGCTACAAGCGCGGTGGAAACCGTGGTGCCGGGCGGCATGCGGCCAGTGCTCTCGCCCGATGGCCAGTTGCTGGCCTATGCCGCGCGGCGCGATGGCACCACGCCTGCCACCAGCGAGACCGGCCTGCGCCTGCGCAACCTGGCCACGGGCGAAGACCGCTGGATTGCCTGGCCGATCGACCACGATGGGCAGGAAGGCGGCTATTACTACGACCTCACCCCCGGTTATCGCTTTACCCCCGATGGCCGCGCGCTGATCCTGGCCAAGAACGGCGGTTTCGTGCGGATCGACCTGGCCAGCGGCGCGCAAACCCCGATTCCGTTCACGGCACCGGTCGACCTCGCGCTCGCCCCGCCAAGCCGCGTCAGGCAGCGCGTGGAAGACGGCCCCACGGTGCGCAGCCACTTGGCCGAAGGCGCGGCGCTGTCTCCTGATGGCAAGGCCATTGCCTTTACCGCGCTGGGCACGCTCTATCTCGCCGACCGCGCCGGTGGCGCCCCACGCGCATTGTTTGCCGGCAATGCGTTCCAGCCCGCCTGGTCGCCCGATGGGCAGAGCCTGGCTTTCGTGCGCTGGAGCGCGGAAACGGGCGGCGGCGTGTGGACCATTCCCGCCCATGGCGGCACGCCCCACGCGCTGGGGCCGCAGGGCGCCTATTGGACCGAACCGCGCTGGAGCCGCGATGGCAGCGGCGTGGTGGCCCTGCGCGCCGCGCAGTTCGACCGGTTGCACGCGCCCAACGAACTCGATCCCGCCTGGCCGGTAGACGTGGTCGCGTTGGGCCAGGACGGCAGCGCGCCGCGCGTGATCGCGCACGGCGCCGGCCTCAAGCAACTGCAGCAGACCGACGATAGCAGTTGGTGGGTCAACAGCGGCGGCGCCCTCGCCCGCGTGGAAGCAGATGGCACCCTGCGCCCACGCGCCCGCATCGTCGCCCGCGCGGCTGGCCAATATGTCAAGGAGCCGCGCCCGGTCGACGAACTGCGGATTTCGCCCGACGGCCACTGGCTCGCCGCGCGCACCGCGTTCGAATTGCACCTGCTGCCCCTGCCCGCCACGGACCAGCCGGTGAACCTGGCCGATGCCACTGCGGCGCAGCGCCAGATCACCCGCATTGGCGCCGATACCATGCGCTGGGATGGCGATGGCCTGTCGTGGACCACCGGGCCGTTCTGGCGCCATGCCGCGCCTGCGGCACTCACCGCCGCCGATCCCGAAAGCACTGCCACCCCGCGCGATCTCTCGGTGCAGGTACCCCGCGCGCTGCCCGCGATGCCGCAGGTGCTGCGCGGCGCCACGGTTTTGACCATGGACCACGGTGCCGTCATCGCCGATGCCGATGTGGTGATCATGGGCGACCGTATTGCCGCGATTGGCCCGCGTGGCACCGTGCCGGTTCCCGTCGGGGCGCAGGTGCGCGATCTGGCGGGCAAGTTCATCATCCCGGGCCTGATCGACGCGCATGCCCACTTCTTCCCCATTCCGCGCACCATCCACGATGGCACGCACTGGGAATTTCCCGCGCTGCTCGCATATGGCGTCACTTCCGTGCTGGAAGTGCAGCCATTCACGCCCGATATCTTTGCCTATGCCGATCGCATGGACGCCGGGCTTTCGACCGGGCCGCGCCTGTTCAGCACCGGGCCGGGCGTCTTCGTCAACAGCGCGATTACCTCGCAGGGCGTCGCGCAGGATGTGCTCACCCGCTATCGCGATGCCTATCGCACGCGCAATATCAAGAGCTACATGATCGGCGACCGCGCGGCCCGGCAGGATATGGCCAATGCCGCGCGCAAGCTGGGCTTGATGCCCACGACCGAGGGCGCGGCCGACTATGTGCTGGAGTTGACCCACGCGATCGACGGCTTTTCCGGCAACGAGCACAACCTGCCCATCACCCCGATCCATGACGACGTGGTGCGCCTGTTCGTGGCCAGCCAGATCGCCTACACCCCCACGATCACCGTGCTCTATGGCGGCGCGCCCCTGCTTTTCGACGAAATCGAAAACCACGCCCCGCAAGACGATGCGCGGCTCACGCGCTTTACCCCGCCGTTCGCGCTGGCGGCCCGGCTGCGCGATCGGCACTGGACCGCTGCCCCCTGGCAGACCTGGCAGCGCTTTGCGCGTGATGCCGTGCGCCTGCGCCGCGCTGGCGGCCTGGTGGGCGTGGGCAGCCATGGGGAAATGCAGGGCATCGGCGTGCATTGGGAAATGGGCGCCTTCGTGGCCGGCGGCGCGACCCCGCTGGAAGCGCTGGAAATGGCGACGATCGACAACGCCCGGATCATCGGCCGCCCGGATGACCTGGGCAGCATCACGCCCGGCAAGCTGGCCGATCTCGTCGTGCTCGATGCCGATCCACGCACCGACATCGCCCATGCCCGTGCCATCGCGCTCGTCATGCGCGGCGGCATCGCGTTCGATGGCCGCACCCTGGCCCACGATGGCCAGGCGGCGGTTGCGCCATGGTGGCAGGACACCGCGCCATGAAGCCCGCGACACTGCGCGCCTGGGGCAAGGTGCACACCTGGTCCAGCCTCACCTGCACGCTGTTCCTGCTGGTCCTCACGCTGACCGGCCTGCCGCTCATCTTTCATGACGAGATCGACGGCCTGTCAAAATCGACCCGGCCCGAACGCTGGAGCGCGGCCGAACTGCTGCCTGTTGACCGCGCGATGGCGGCCGCGCTGGCGCGCCATCCCAGCAGCGTGCCGATCTACTTGAGTTTCGATGAAGATCGCCCGGTCATCAACCTCACCACCGGCCCGACCGGCGATGCGCCCGAAGCGGCGATGCAGTTCAATCCGATCGACTTGCGCACTGCCGCGCGGCCCCACGGCGATGCGCCCGGCCATGGCGTGATGGATACGGTGCTCGATCTGCACAAGGATTTGCTGCTGGGCAAAGTGGGCGAATATTTCCTGGGCGCGATGGGCCTGTGCTTTGCCCTGGCGCTGGTTTCGGGCGTGGTGCTCTATGCGCCCTTCGCGCGCAAGCCGGGCTTTGCCACGATACGCCGGGGCAAGTCCAACCGCCTGCGCTGGCTCGACTGGCACAACGTGATCGGCGGCGTCACGCTCGCCTGGGCCATGGTCGTGGGCCTGACCGGCACGATCAATACCCTGGCCGATCCGATCACCGCCTGGTGGCGCGGCGATGCCCTGGCCCGCCTGGCGCATGACAGCACGGGGCCGATCGTGCCCTATCGCCCCGGCATTGCCGCGCTGGCGCTGCGCCATGCGCAGGCCGCCGTGCCGGGGATGACGGTGCAGTTCGTGGCCTTTCCCGGCGCTGCTTTCAGCAGCCATGATCACATCGCGGTCTATCTCAAGGGCGCCACGCCGCTTACCGCCAAGCTGCTCACCCCGGTGATGGTCGATGCGCGCACCGGCCAGGTCGATGGCGTGGCGCCGATGCCGTGGTACATGAAAGGCCTGCTGCTGGCGCAACCGCTGCACTTTGGCGATTACGGGGGGCTGCCCATGAAAATTCTCTGGGCGCTGCTCGATCTGGTGACCATCGTCGTGCTGGGCAGCGGCCTCTACCTGTGGCTGGGCAAGCCCCGCCCGGCCCGCAAGGCGCGCGCGGCATGAAGCAGGCGCATCCCCTGGTGCCGGTGGCAATCATCGCGGTCGTTTCGCTGGCCGGCATGATCGCCGGGTTGGCGGGCGACGGCTGGGAAGACGTCGCCGCCGCGCTTGGCCTCACCGCCAGCGTGGCGCCCATTGCCTGGGCGCTGCGCCGTGGCCGGTCGCTCAGGCGGTAAAGCGCTCCACCCCGCCAACCACCGTGCGGATGACTTTCGCCTGCTCGATGGTTTCGGGATCGATGTGGAACAGGTCACGGTCGAACACCGCGAAATCGGCCTGCATGCCGGGCATGATCACGCCGCGCAGATGTTCCACCTTGCCGGCATAGGCCGCCTCGCGGGTATAGCCGCGCAGCGCCTGGGCCATGGTGATCCGCTGCTCGGGATACCAGCCCTTGGGGTTCTTGCCGTCGATCGTCTCGCGCATCACTGCGGCATAGATGCCGGTCAGCGGATCGAGCGGCGCCACCGGCCAGTCAGACCCGAAGCAGACATGCGCGCCGCTGCGCACCATCGATCCCACGGCAAAGCTGGTGCGCAGCCGCTCCGGCCCGATCCGCCGCACCGCCCAGCGGCCATCGTCGATGGCGTGATAGGGCTGCATCGAGGCGATCACCCCCTGGCGGGCAAAGCGCCCGATCGCTTCCTCGCGCAAGTGCTGGGCGTGTTCGATGCGAAAGCGCCGGTCGCGCGCGCCATTGGCCTTGGTCACCGCCGCCATGGTATCGAGCACGATGTCATTGGCTTCATCGCCGATGGCATGGGCGGTCACCTGCAGGCCCGCCTTGTCCGCGCCCGTCATCCACGCCGCCAGATCCTTGGGATCGGTCACGACAATGCCATGCGCGCCGGATTCGTCCTGATAGGGCAGATACATCAGCGCGGTGCGCGACCCGAGCGAGCCGTCGAACACCACCTTGCACGCACCCCAGCGCACCCAGTCGTCGCCGCGGCCTTCCTCGGCCACGATCCGGGCCATGCGCTCCCAGTCTTTCAGCGGCGTAAACTGATAGAACCGCATGCCGGTTTCGCCCTGCGACCGCAGCCGGTGGGTGATTTCATAGGTCGACCAATCGAGATCGGGCACGTGCACTTCGGTCACGCCCTTGCTCAGACCCAAGGCGATCCCGGCGCGCACCGCCGCGTCGAGCCGCGCCGGGCTGGGCTGGGCAATGGCGCGCAGCACGAGGTCCTTGGCCGCATCCTTGACGATCCCGGTCGGCTCCCCTTGCGCGTCGCGCACGATCACCCCGCCCGGCACGTCGGGCGTATTGCGGTCGATCCCCGCCAGCTTGAGCGCCAGCGAATTGCACAAGATCATGTGCAGGTCATAGCGGATTACCGCCACCGGCGTGTCTGGCGTGACAGCATCAATCCACTGCCGCGTGGGCAGCGTGCCGCCCCAGCGATCCTGGTCCCAGTTGCCCCCTTCCAGCCATTCGCCCTTGGGCAGTGCCCGCGCCGCCTTGGCGATCTGCGCCACGAATTCGTCGGGGCTGGCCGCATTGCGCAGCGACGGCTGGGTTAGCGCCAGCGACCCGATGGTGAAATGGGTGTGGCAATCGACCAGCCCGGGCGTCACGAAGGCGCCCTGCAGATCAACCACGCGGGTGCGCGGGCCAGACCGCGCCCGCACCGCCTCGCGCCCGATCGCCACGACATGACCCCCGGCCACGCCGATGGCATCGCTGCGCACGTCCGGCCCTGCCCCGATCCAGACCGCAGCGTTGACATAGGCCACCTCCACCGTCCCTTGCGCCGCCGCCAGCGCCCGCACTGGCAGGGCAGACGCCGCCACGGCGTTGAGCGAACCCGACACGAAAGCGCGACGCGTGACCATGACCTTGTTACCCCGTTTGCATTCTTACCGACTGGCACTTTGCGCCGGCATGGACAAGGCGCGGCGTCCAGCTTGCAGATCACGCGGGGACCAGGGCTGTTGGGTGGGCGCGTGGGGTGAAGGTGGAGCGTCAAGGCTTTTACCGCTTTAGCAGTATAGAATGCAGCGGGCGTCTGGGTTTGGAACAAAGCCGCCGTTTCCCTCCAGGTCGTCAAGTGTCGGCATCTACCAAAAGCCGACATTGGCTCGGTCGACTATTCCGGGCGCGTTGAACAAGCAAGGCTTGCCGGTAGTGCTTGGTCTGCATTGCGCGACCACTATGGGCGAGCCTATTTCGTTATACCTGGAGTGCAAGCCAGCGCCGCTTTCATCGGTCGCCCAATCTGCTAGACATGCCGAATGAACCACGAGCCCGACACGCTTACGCTCAAAAGCCTCCAGATCCGCGATTATCGTGCGATCAAGCAGGCAGACATTCCACTTCATCCACAGCTCACCGTACTGATCGGTGAAAATGCCACCGGAAAAACCACGACCCTTGATGCGATCGCGGTGACTTTGTGGCCCCTCATCAGGAAGTTCGCGACATCGGCCAGACCCTGGATCACTGTAACGGCGTCCGACTTCAGGGCTGAACCTGACAGCGGCTTTTTCGGTGACCAGCGTCGCATTCCACACCTCGCGGTCCGGTTGGAATCCTCCATTGGTTGGATTGGTTCACACTACAAGCTCGAGGAGCGCTATGCGGACCAGCCATCGGTGGCTGGCGACCACGAGCGGAAGCCGATCGACTGGCTTTCGGGCATGCTCGAAAGCGGCGAGACTGCCCCGTGCTGGCCTATTATCGCGATAATCGTGGCCAGCTTCATAGCGGGCGAGAAAAGATCTCTCGGCGCTCGTTGTCCAGCCGGGAGGCTGCCTATCTGATGGCGTTCGGCGCACGTGTCTATTTCGACGAAGCTGTAGCTTGGTTCGAAGACGCGGAGAATGCGGAACTGCGCGATCAGCGTGAGCACGGTGCGAACTCGATTGATCATCGACTGGCCGCCGTCCGAGCAGCCGTCGAAAAGCTCGTCCCAGAAGTGTCGGACCTACGTATGCTCGGCCGACCGCCGCAGCTGGCGATGAACTTGCGCCCCGACGATCAGGAAACTCGCTTGTTGACTGCCGGTCAACTTAGCAGCGGATTTCGCACCATGGTGG
Organism: Novosphingobium sp. GV079; assembly: GCF_003058045.1. NCBI lineage: Bacteria > Pseudomonadati > Pseudomonadota > Alphaproteobacteria > Sphingomonadales > Sphingomonadaceae > Novosphingobium > Novosphingobium sp. GV079. The sequence goes on from NZ_QBUE01000015.1 coordinate 117,879, forward strand.
CGCTTGCGATGGATCTCGCGCGCCGTATGGCCGACCTCAATCCGCATTTGCCCGATCCGACTCAAAGCCCCGGCATCGTGCTCATCGACGAGATCGCTCTGCATCTGCATCCCCGATGGCAGCAGCTCGTCATCAAGGGGTTGCTCGAAGCCTTTCCAAACGTACAGTTCGTCATGACGACGCACAGCCCGAGGTTCTGACCACTTTGCGGGAAGAAAATATTCTGAAGCTCAAATGGGATGCCAACCAGCTCGGCTTCGAGCCTGTACCGTCGACCGAGGGCGCCGAGGCCGGGCGCTTGCTCACATCGGCGATGGGCGTCTCCGAGCGACCGCCCGCCGACGTTTCGCCCTTCGTCGCAGCCCTCGAAGAATATTTAGTCTTTCTCCGGTCCGGTCAGGCCGATACGCCCGCAGCCCAAAAGGTTCTAAAACGTATGCAGGAGATATCTAGCGACGATCCCGTCCTAGCCACTCTCGACCTCGAAAAGCGCCGGCTCGCAGCGCGCCGGGGCTGACGATGAAACATGTGGCCGTGCTCGCCGGCGATACGCCAGGCCTTGCCCAATTTCGCGCGAATAACCCCCTGGAAACTGATTGGGCCGCATTTCGCAATGGCGGGCAGGACCGTTACGCCGAACTGGCGGACGCTCTCGATGTCCGCCAGCGAGGCATCTGCGCATTTTGCGAGTCCAAGCTCGTTACCGACATTCCGACGCCCGCCAGGCAAATCGAACATTGGATCCCCAAGTCCAACAACGGTCATCCGGACCATCTGATTACCTTCGGCATCGCGAACCTTCACGCGAGTTGCCTCGGCGGTTCTAAGCCTCACCTTGCCCCGCCCTTCGGAACTGCCGGCCTCACGGGCAACAATATGAGTTGCGGGCAGAAAAAGGGCGAGGCCGATCCCGATGGGATCGCGCTCGCCGAACGACCGTACCGCCCGACCGAGCTGCCAATTGCACCGCCGATTTTCTCGGTCGAGCTTGATGGACGCCTCGACGTCAACGCCGACGCCGTCATGGCGGGGCTGTCCCAAGCACGCATCAAGGCGACGGTCACGTATCTCGGGCTCAACTGCGAGAGGCTTAACCCGTCTTATTCATCAGGGTGGGGCAAAGGGTTGGCGGGAGTGGCGTAAGCCTCTGATCTGAATTAGGATCTGGGTGTCTAGTCCGAACCTGCCGCAGGG